>CAVAFS010000415.1:0-7504 GCA_963587975.1 Bulleidia sp.
TTACGATACCATGCAGTACATCAAATGTGATGTTTCTACTATTTGTATCGGACTTGCTGCCAGCATGGGAGCTTTTCTGCTTGCTGGAGGAACAAAAGGAAAGCGTTATGCGCTTCCGAATGCAGAGATTATGATTCACCAGCCATCCGGCGGAGCAAAAGGACAGGCTACGGATATTCAGATCGTAGCAGAGAACATCCTAAAGACAAAAGAACGCTTAAACCGTATTTTATCTAAAAATACAGGCCAGCCTTACGAAGTAGTAGCTGCAGATACTGAGCGTGATAATTATATGACTGCAGAAGAAGCAAAAGCTTACGGTTTGATTGATGCCGTAATCACAAACAGACAGTAAAATGTAGCGTGGGAGTAAGATTGAATGGCAGGAAGAATAAATCAGGGCGATAAAATACGTTGCTCTTTTTGTAATAAAACCCAGGATCAGGTACACAAATTGATCGCGGGACCGGCAGGCATCTATATCTGTGATGAGTGTATCGAGACCTGCAATGATATTTTAGAGGAAGAAATGCAGGATTATGAGGAAAATGACAGCATGGATATCAATTTGCTGACACCGGAAGAGATCAAGGCATTTCTGGATGACTATGTCATTGGACAGGATGAGGCAAAGAAAGTATTATCCGTAGCGGTATACAATCATTACAAACGAATTCTGGCAGAGCCGGATCTGGATGTGGAACTGCAGAAAAGTAATATCCTGATGCTGGGACCGACAGGTTCCGGTAAGACATTACTGGCGCAGACACTGGCAAAGATCCTGAATGTACCGTTTGCAATTGCAGATGCGACTACATTGACAGAAGCCGGATATGTCGGTGAAGATGTGGAAAATATTCTGCTGAAGATCATTCAGGCAGCAGATTATGATGTGTCCAAAGCAGAATACGGTATCATTTATATCGATGAGATTGATAAAATCACACGTAAGTCAGAAAATGCGTCTATCACAAGAGATGTTTCCGGTGAAGGTGTACAGCAGGCTTTATTAAAAATTCTGGAAGGAACCGTTGCGTCTGTTCCACCACAGGGTGGCAGAAAGCATCCGCAGCAGGAACTGATCCCGATCGATACCACCAACATTCTGTTTATCTGTGGTGGTGCCTTCGAGGGAATCGACCGTATTATCGAAAACCGTATGGATCGTGGTTCCATCGGATTTAACGCAGAACTGGCAGGAGAGAATGATAAAAACATCAGTGAACTTCTGAAAGATGCGCTTCCGCAGGATTTTGTAAAATTCGGTATGATTCCGGAGTTTATGGGGCGTGTGCCGATCACAGTTTCCCTAGAAGCACTGGAGCGTGAGGATCTGATCCGTATCTTAAAAGAGCCGAAGAACTCTTTATTAAAGCAGTATCAGAAACTGTTCTCCTTAGACGAGGTAGAGCTTGTTTTTGAGGATGATGCTTTGGATGCAGTGGCAGATCTGACCATCAACCGTAAGACAGGTGCGCGTGGTCTGCGTGCCATCATGGAAAATGTCATGATGGATCTGATGTATCGGATTCCGTCTGATAAAAATATTAAGAAATGCACGATTACAAAAGATATGGTAGAGGGAAAAGGAGAAGCAATCCTCGAGTATCGTAATAATGCAATTGAAACTGAGAAATAAAAAGAGGGAAATACAGCTAAAAAGTGTTTTCCGTTTTGCAAGGGCGGGGTCAGATATGGCGCCGCCCATTGTGTCATAGAGAGAGGAACAATATGGGTGAAATTTTGAAAGAATTACCAGCCGTGATCCTGCGTGGTTCTGTATTATTGCCGGGCGTGGTATCACACTTTGATATCAGTGCCCAGAAGTCCATTCATGCAGTGGAAGCGGCCATGAACGGAGATGACTACATTTTTCTGGTAACGCAGAAGGATATGCAGACCGAGCATGCGACACAGGATGATGTGTATGCAATTGGTGTCATTGCAGAGATCAAACAGATCGTCAAAATGCAGAATCATGTCGTGCGGGTAATCGTTGAGGTGAAAGAAAAAGCTGAGCTGGCTTATTTTATAGACAATGATGAGTTGCTGAAAGCACGGGTGGTGCTGGTAGAGGAAAGCGACGAAAAAGAAGTACTTGCACCAGAGGTTGAGGAAGCAATGCTGCGTGCATTGCAGGAAGAATTGCTGAAATATTGTGCTTCCAATCCGAAAATCGGAAAAGAATTGAAAAAGCAGGCAGATGGATTAAATGAACTGCATAACTTTATCCGGATCGTGGCCGGAAACCTGCCGATCAGTTTTGAAAAACGTCAGAAATTGTTAGAGACAGAATCCGTGACGGAGCAGTACGAAGCATTAATGCAGATCCTGCTTTATGAGACAAATATCCTGCAGATCAAAAATGAACTGCAGGAAAAAGTAAAAGAGCGGGTAGACAAAAATCAGAAAGAGTATATTCTCCGGGAAGAAATGAAAGTCATCCGGGAGGAACTTGGAGAGGACAATACTACTTCCGATATCAAACAGTTTGAGGAAGCACTGGAAAAACTGGACGCAGATGAGTCTGTCAAAGAGCGGATCCGAAAAGAAATTGCCCGTTTTAAAAATGTGGCAAACAGTCCGTCCGAGGGCAGCGTCGTGCGCGGCTATATCGAGACGTTACTGGATCTTCCGTGGAATAAAAAGTCAGAGGATAACACGGATCTGAAAAATGCAGAGCAGATTTTGAATGACGACCACTATGGTCTGGAAAAAGTGAAGGAGCGTGTGCTGGAGTTCCTGGCAGTCCGTGGATTGACCAAAGGCGGTGAGAGCCCGATCATCTGTCTGGTGGGACCTCCTGGAACCGGAAAAACAAGTATTGCCCGTTCCGTGGCCCGCGCATTGGATAAAAAATACGTCCGCATTTGTCTCGGTGGCGTGAAAGATGAAGCGGAAATCCGTGGACACCGCCGTACTTACGTGGGCGCGATGCCGGGACGATTGATTCAGGGAATCCGTCAGACAGGCGTAAAAAATCCGTTGATGCTGTTGGATGAGATTGATAAAATGAGCAGTGACTACAAGGGCGATCCGTCTTCTGCCATGTTGGAAGTGCTGGATTCGGAGCAGAATTCCAAATTTATCGACCATTATGTGGATATGCCGGTGGATTTATCCGAAGTTCTGTTTATCGCGACAGCCAACGATGTACATACGATTCCGCGTCCACTGTTGGATCGTATGGAACTGATCGAAGTGTCCAGCTATACAGAAAATGAAAAAATGCATATCGCAAAGGAACATCTGCTGGAAAAACAGAAAGAGAAAAACGGTCTGGAGCCAGAACAGCTTACGGTTACTGATGAGGCAATGCATCAGATCATCAGCGGGTATACCAGAGAAGCAGGTGTGCGTAATCTGGAGCGAAAACTGGGTGAGATCTGCAGAAAAGCAGCCAGAGAGATTTTCGAAGGAAACTGCATTGTAGTGCATGTGGAAAAGGATCAGCTGGAGCACTATCTTGGAAAAGAGCGTTTCCATGTAGATCGCATCAACGATCAGGATGAGATCGGCATCGTGCGTGGACTGGCCTGGACCAGCGTGGGTGGAGATACCCTTCAGATTGAAGTAAATGTGATGCCGGGAAAAGGAGAGTTCAAACTGACCGGTCAGCTTGGTGATGTAATGAAAGAGTCAGCACAGGCGGGTATCAGTTATATCCGTTCCGTAGGCGAGCAGTATGACATTCCGGAAGAGTTTTTTACAAAACATGATATTCACATCCATATTCCGGAAGGTGCCGTGCCAAAAGATGGTCCGTCTGCGGGTATCACAATGGCAACAGCAATGTTGTCTGCCATCACAAAGAAACCGGTGCGCGCGGATGTGGCGATGACCGGAGAAATCACATTGCGTGGCCGTGTACTGCCAATCGGTGGCCTGAAAGAAAAACTGCTGGCAGCAAAGACAGCAGGCATACGTACCGTGTGCGTTCCGGCTCAAAATGAGGCGGATGTGGCAGAAATTTCTGAGGAGATCAAAGAAGGTCTGCAGATTTGTTACGTGAAAAAAATGGAAGATGTGCTGAAAATAGCAATGAATGGAGAAAACAATGATCATTAAAAATGTTTCACTGGAAACGGTATGTGGTTATACCAGTAAATTACCGAAAAACACGAAGCCGGAAATTGCCTTTGCAGGAAAATCAAACGTGGGAAAATCATCCCTGATCAATGCGTTGATGAACCGCAAGGCACTGGCACGTACGTCCGGTCAGCCGGGTAAGACACAGACCATCAATTTTTACAATGTCAATGATGAACTGTATCTGACAGATCTTCCGGGATATGGTTTTGCAAAAGTATCCCAGAAGGAAAAAGAAAAATGGGGCACCATGATCGAGAATTATCTGAACAGTTCCGAACAGCTGCGGGCGGTATTTTTGCTGGTGGATATCCGTCATGAGCCTTCTGCAAATGACAAAATGATGTATGAGTGGATGGTATATCAGGGATTCCACCCGATCATCATTGCCACTAAGGCGGATAAGATCAAACGAAGTCAGCTGCAGAAACAGTTAAAAGTGATTCGTGTGGGATTAAACACAGAAAAAGGAGCCATTCTGATTCCATTTTCTGCTGAGACAAAGCAGGGAAGAGAGGAAATCTGGGATCTGGTGGATCAGATTTTAGCATTTTCGGGAGAGACAGATGAAGAATAAATATGTATTTACCGCTGTTTTATTAGCTGTAATCCTGTTTGTTGGAAGCGTACTGACGACAATTTATGTCAAAACAGAGCAGAAGCAGGAACAGACAAAGGACGGCAATCTGCTGGTGGTAACGTCCTTTTATCCAATGTATGTTGCGGCGGAAAATGTCATTGGGAATGTGGAAGGTGTGACGCTGGAAAATTTAAGTGAACCTCAGACTGGGTGTCTGCATGATTATCAGCTCACGGCAGCAGATATGAAACTGCTGTCCAAAGCAGATGTGTTTATCGTCAACGGCGGTGGAATCGAGAGCTTTTTGTCCGATGTGGCAGAGTCCTATCCGGATTTGAAAATCGTTCAGGCCTGTGATGGAATTGATCTGCTTGAGTCCGCAGAAGGAACGGAGGAAGCTGATTCCAATGATTCAAGTACTGATACGGATGCAGATTCAGATGAACATTTGCATGAAAACGATGAACATAGCGAAGATACAGATGTACACACAGATACAGATGAACATAGTGACGAAGCTGATACACATGTAAATTCTGATACCCATGATGAAGATGTAGATCATGATGATCATGACCATTCTGAGCATTCCCATGGGGATGAGAATGCACATGCATGGATGAACTTAGCAGATTATCAGATTCAGGTGCAGAACATCTGTAACGGACTTTCCGAAGCTGATCGTGTCCATGCAAAGCAGTATGCCGAAAATGCACAGACCTATCAGGGAAAGGTACAGGAACTGCAGCAGGAGGCAGTAGACGTTGCTTCACAGATCGCATTACAACCAGTGGTGATTTTTCATGAGGCATACGAATATATCGTGCAGGAATATGGATTGCAGCTGGCAGGCGAAATGAATCTGGATGAGGAACGTCAGGTCAGCGCAGGCGAAGTGGCAGACATTCTGCATTCCATCGAGGACAATCATGTTTCTGTTGTGTTGGCAGAAGAACTGTATGGAACGGATATGGGAGAAATGGTGGCGAAACAAAGCGGCGTAAAAGTCATTTATCTGGATACACTGACACGGGGGGATTATTCAGCAGACAGTTATCTGGAAGGCATGAGAAGCAATATTGAACAATTGAAAGAGGCATTCCAATGATGAAAAAAATTATACAGCCCTGTGGCCTGCATTGTATCAAAATGCAGGATATCGGTGTGACCATCGGTGAGCAGACGATTTTGCAGCATGTAAATCTGCATATCCACTGTGGAACCCTGGCCGCCGTTATCGGAAAAAATGGTGCGGGAAAGTCTACGCTGATTAAAGCAATCCTTGGGGATATTCCGCACAGCGGAACCATCGAGTTTAAGGACCGTGAAAACGGTCATATGCAGAAAATGAAGATCGGTTATGTGCCACAGTCGCTGAATATCGAAAAAAAGACACCGATCAGCGTGTATGATATGATCGCAAGTTACCAGAGCCGTTATCCGGTTTTTTGGAAAAAAAGCAAAAAAGTATATGAAAAAATAAAAGAACATCTGGCAATTTTTAAGGCGGAAGATCTGATCGACAAACAGGTATGCAATCTGTCTGGTGGAGAATTGCAGCGTGTGTTACTGTCTATGGCGGTTATGGACGAACCGAATCTGCTTCTTTTGGATGAGCCGGTTTCCGGTATTGACCAAAATGGTATGGATCTGTTTTATCATACAATTTCGGAACTGAAGAAGCACTATGATCTGGCTATCATTCTGATTTCCCATGATCTGGATTATGTGGCACAGTACGCAGATCAGGTGATTTTGATCGATGGAACCGTGAAAAAACAGGGAACCGTGCGTCAGGTGTACGAGAGTGAAGAATTTCAGCAGGTGTTTGGCCGTTTTGATCTGGAAAATTACAAACCGAGCCGTCAGGTGAAAGAGCAGCAGGAAAAAGAAATCGCCATGCCGAAACATAGTCATGGTTTATGGAAGGAGGAAGAGTAAATGAGTGGAATTACCTCCTTATTTCAGTATGATTTTATGGTCAGTGCATTTATTGCGGTTCTGATCATTACACCGCTGTTTGGCATATTGGGAACGATGATCGTCAACAATAAGATGGCATTTTTCTCCGATGCACTGGGACATTCAGCTCTGACAGGAATCGCGGTAGGCGTAGTATTTGGAATCCCGGATACCAATCTGTCGATGGTGATTTTCGGAATCGCCTTTGCATTGTTGTTAAACTGGATCAAAAGCAAGAGCACGGCATCTACGGATACGATCATTTCCGTATTTTCTTCCTGTTGTATTGCCATTGGTCTGGCCATATTGTCCCGTGGTGGAAACTTCAGCAAATATTCCAGTTTGCTGGTGGGCGATATTTTAAGTATTACACGCAGGGAGATTGTGTATCTGTTTCTGATATTCCTTGCCACGATTGTATTCTGGATCGTGTGTTATAACCGTCTGCAGGCCATCAGTCTGCATCGGACACTGGCAAAAAGTAAACATATACGGATTCGGTTGATCGAGAATCTGTTTTCCGTATTTATTGCACTGATGGTCATGCTGTCCATCAAATGGGTTGGTATTCTGATCATCAATGCGCTCTTGATCTTGCCGGCGGCATCCAGCCGAAATATTTCAGAAAATCTGAGAGAGTATCATTTCTTTTCGATTTTGTTTTCGATGTTTTCGGGAATTGTGGGACTGTTTATTTCCTATTATACAAATGTGGCTACCGGTCCGATGATCGTGATCATTGCGTCGGTGATTTTCTTTGCGACTTACTTTTACGGCAGAAACCGCTAGGTGTTTGTGTGGTGAAAAAATTTTAGGGATTTAGGTTGTGAAAACGCCAGTCATCAATCTTACCTCTGCGGCTAACAATCGCCT
>CAVAFS010000416.1:0-3528 GCA_963587975.1 Bulleidia sp.
ACAAAGGAGTGCTATGGATAAAAATACATTGTATGCAAACATTATTATAGATATTTCCCATGAAAAACTGGACCGGACCTTTCAGTATCGGATTCCGGAGGAACTTAAGGGACAGATCCACCCGGGAACACCGGTGGAAATTCCTTTCGGCCGCGGAAACCGCAGTGTGAACGGTTACGTGGTGGAGGTCACGGACCGGGCGGAGTTTGAGCCGTCCCGGCTCAAACTCATCCGCCGGGTCCTGCGGGATGGAATCCCTATTGAAGGGCAGCTCATCGCGCTTGCGGCATGGATCCGCGAAAACTTCGGCGGAACCATGAATCAGGCGTTGAAAACGGTGATTCCGGTGAAGCAGAAAACTGCGGAGAAGGAGAAACGCCTGATCTGGCTGAAGCCAGACGCCGCAACGGCGAAATCGCTGCTCGGAGAGCTGCAGCGCAAGCATCAGACCGCGCGTGCGCGGCTGATGGAAGCGCTGCTGAATCAGTCTCCGCTGCCCTATGAGACGGTGACACAGAAGCTGAATATCACAGCTTCTGTGATCCGTGCCATGCAGGAGCGGGAGCTGATCCGTGTGGAGGCGATACGTAACTGGCGAAATCCCCTGGACCGGATGAAAAAGCAGGGGAGCGTGGTGGCACTGAATGCGACGCAGCAGCGCATCGCGGATGACATTCGGACAGGCTGGCAGCAGGGAGACCTGCGCCCCTGCCTGATCCACGGTGTTACCGGCAGCGGCAAGACGGAAGTATATATGGAGATCATTGAGTCCGTGGTGAAATCTGGAAAACAGGCCATTGTACTGATCCCGGAGATTGCGCTGACGTTCCAGACTGTCCTTCGTTTTTACAATCATTTCGGAGACCGGGTATCAATTTTGAATTCCAGAATGTCTGCCGGAGAGCGTTCGGATCAGTTTGAACGGGCAAAAAACGGACTTTTGGATGTTATGATCGGTCCAAGATCTGCATTGTTCACACCTTTTCCAAATTTAGGTGTTATCATCATGGATGAGGAACACGAAGCGGCATACAAAAGTGAGACAGTACCACGGTATCATGCCAGGGAGACAGCCATCGCCAGAGCCGAGATGTGCGGCACTGGTGTGGTACTTGGCTCCGCAACGCCATCCGTGGAGAGCTATGACCGGGCAAAGCAGGGGCTTTACCGGCTGTTTGTCATGAAAGAGAGGGTCAGCGCCAGACCACTGCCGACGGTATACACCGTAGACTTGCGGGAAGAATTAAGAAACGGAAACCGTTCGATCTTCAGCGATAAGCTGCGGGATCTGATCACAGACCGGCTGGAGAAAAAAGAACAGATCATGCTGTTTTTAAACCGCCGTGGCGTGGCTGGATTTGTGTCCTGCCGTTCCTGTGGAGAAGTGATCAAATGTCCGCACTGTGACGTGTCACTGAACCTGCATAATAACGGAAAGCTGGTTTGTCATTACTGCGGATATGAGCAGCCAATGGTGAAAAACTGCCCTTCCTGTGGATCCCCTTATATCGGAGGCTTCAAGGCGGGCACTCAGAAAATCGAGCAGAGCGTGAAGCAGCAGTTTCCGGGTGCGCGGGTGCTTCGGATGGATCTGGATACCACCCGGAAAAAAGACGGATACGAGCAGATTTTGTCAGCATTTGCCAATCATGAGGCAGATATTTTGATCGGTACGCAGATGATCGTCAAAGGACATGATTTCCCAAATGTCACGTTGGTTGGCATACTGGCGGCGGATCTGTCCCTGCATATCAGTGATTACCGGGCACCGGAGCGGACGTTTCAGCTGCTGACCCAGGCAGCGGGGCGTGCAGGCCGTGGCTGCAGACAGGGCGAGGTCGTAATCCAGACGTATCAGCCGGAGCATTACAGCGTAGTGACGGCAGCGGCCCAGGACTATGAAGCCTTTTTTGAACAGGAAATCTTTTTGCGTGAGATGCTGCATTATCCACCAAAATGGCACATGCTGGTCATTCATGCGGCGGCTGCGCAGGAAATGCTGGTCAAACAGGCACAGGATATGTTAAAATATAAGATACTGACCAAAACAGGAGAAGATTCCACAGACGTGCAGGTCGTTGGACCGGCGGATGCGGTTGTTTCCAAAGTAAATGATATTTTCCGCAAGGTGTTGTATATCAAAGCGGCGGATTATCAGGTTTTGGTTCAGATAAAAAATATGCTGGAGACTTACATCAGTGAGGAACTGGCGTTTCGAACGGTAACGATTCAGTTCGATTTTGATCCGATGAACGGATTTTAATCAGATTTTAACTAATAGAAGAAACGAGGAGAGAAAAATGGCACTTAGAACAATCAGAATCATGGGTGATGAAGTATTAACAAAAACATGTCGGGAGGTAAGCAAGATCACACCGCGTATCTCCGACCTGATCTACGATATGCTGGATACCATGTATGAGGCATGTGGCGTTGGACTGGCAGCACCGCAGGTTGGCGTACTCCGCAGAATCGTTGTAATTGATGTAGGAGAAGGCCCGATCATCATGGTAAATCCGGAGATCCTTGAGACATCCGGCAGCCAGACAGGGGACGAGGGATGTTTGAGTCTCCCGGGAAAAGCCGGTCAGGTAACCCGTCCAAACTATGTAAAAGCAAAAGCGTATGACGAAAACATGGAACCGTATGAGATCGAGGGTGAAGGCCTGCTGGCAAGAGCCATCTGCCATGAACTGGATCATCTGGATGGACATATGTATGTGGAAAAAGTAGAAGGTGAGATCCACGACGTGCAGTACGCTGATCCGGACGACGAGGAAGACTGGGAAGAAATCGATGAGGAGTAAAATATGCGAGTAATATTTATGGGAACCCCGGATTTTTCCGTGGGAACATTAGAAGCACTGATCAGGGCAGGACATGAAGTTGTCCTTGCGGTAACGCAGCCGGACAAGCCGAAGGGCAGAGGAAAAGCCATGCAGTTTCCGCCGGTAAAAGAAGCAGCGCTGGCGCATGACATTGAAGTTTATCAGCCGCGCCGGGTACGGGAGCCGGAGTGCGTAGAATATTTGAGAACATTTAACGCAGATATTATCGTGGTAGTCGCTTTTGGACAGATTCTGCCAAAAGAGATTCTGGAAATGCCAAAATACGGCTGTGTCAACGTACATGCCTCTCTGTTGCCAAAATACAGAGGTGCAGCACCGATCCAGTGGGCGGTGATCAACGGAGATAAAGTTTCCGGTGTGACAACCATGCGCATGGATGAGGGACTGGATACCGGCGATATGATCATGAAAGAAGAAGTCGTTCTGGATGAAAAAGAGACCGGCGGAAGCTTATTTGACCGTCTGAGCGAAGTTGGCGCGGATCTGTGTGTGCGCACACTGACTGCCATTGAAAATGGAACAGCTACTTATACAAAGCAGGATCATGAAGCAGCTACAAAGACAACTCTGATCAAAAAGCAGTTTGGCATCATTGACTGGACAAAACCGGCGGCAGAGATCGAATGTCTGATTCGTGGTTTAAATCCATGGCCAAGTGCTTATACCTTTTATAATGGAA
>CAVAFS010000417.1:0-18806 GCA_963587975.1 Bulleidia sp.
CAAGTTTACAAAAAAGAGCAGTCTAACAACGGAAGGTGAGTGTATGGGAGCGTGAAAGGAGCCTGTGCGGGACAAGACGATAGGAAAATTTTCGTCGCATGTGTCTGCGCCTAGCCTGGCTTTTGGAGTGTGTCTGAGACCGCCGGTTTTGCGGGCGAGTTCGCGGAAAAAGCCGGAAATAAGCGGCGCAGCGCATGCAGAAAATTTTTTGTGTCTGTCCGCACAGGCTCCTTTCACGCCCCTTCACAACCTCCCGTCAGCCACCTGTTTTTAAAAATTGGCACGCCTTTTGCTTTATATGAGTACAACAAGATAAAAAGAAAAACAAACGCAAAAAAATGCGAGAAAGCAGGAGGCTCATTATGGCAGAGAGATTATTAGAAGGTGTTAGAGTCATTGATTTTACAGATTTCCTTGCAGGACCTTATGTAGGAATGTACATGGCAGACATGGGTGCTGACGTTATCAAAATGGAAAATCTGACAAGTGGCGGAAACTTCGTAAGAAACGCTCGTCCGAAAGAGAAAAACACAGGACGCAGCATGTATTTCCAGAACTTGAACCGTAACAAACGTGGTGTTGCATTAAACCTGAAATCCGATGAAGGAAAAGAACTTTTCCGTGAGTTAGTAAAATCCGCTGACGTTCTCATCGAGAACAACCGTCCGGGGGTTATGAAACGTCTTGGTTTTTCCTATGAGGAATGTAAAGAAATCAACCCGCGTCTGATCTACGCATCCATTTCTGGATTTGGTCAGTACGGACCGAACTCCCACAGACCGGGATATGACCTGATCGCACAGGCAATGGGCGGATCCATGAGTATCACAGGATGGCCGGGACAGGAGCCGACCAGAGCAGGTATGGCAATCGGTGATATGTTCGCCGGATTAAACGTAGGATTTGCGGTCTGTGCATCCCTTTACAAGAGACAGTTCACAGGCAAAGGTCAGATGATCGATGTCGCACTGGTTGACAGTATCGTATCCGGTATGGAAGCAAAAATGATGCAGTACATTTACGAGGGCGTTGCTCCGAAAATGTCCGGAAACAAATATATTTCTTCCGCTCCATACGATTCCTTCAAAGCAGGAAACGGTCACTTCGTTATCGCAAGTGGTACAGACGTACATTTCAAAAAACTTGCAGGAGCAATGGGAATGCCGGAGCTGGCAGAAGATCCGCTGTACATCGATACCGAGTCCAGAAAAGCAAATGCGGATAGCTTAAAAGCAATCATTGAGAAATGGGCAAGCGACAAAACCGTAAAAGAGTGTGTAGAAATCATTGATTCCGTCGGTGTACCAGCTGGTCCGATTTACGATTGTGCAGATGTCTGCGCAGACAAGAATATCGTAGAAGTTCGTGAGATGCTTGTTAAAGTTCCTCACAAAGAGGCTGGCGACCTTACCGTTCTTGGTAACCCGATCAAGATGAGCGAGTATCCGTGCCAGTATACAAAAGCTGCACCGGATCTTGGTGAAGACAACTTTGCAATCTTTGAAGAACTTGGATTCTCCGAGGAGAAATTAAACGAGTACAAAGAGAAAGGTGCTTTAAACTAGGAGGTGCACAGCAATGAAATTACCAGAGTATGTAAAAGTCACAGAGGTTTGCCCGCGAGACGGATGGCAGAACCATAAAGTAGATATCCCGACAGAGACAAAAATCAAATATATCAAAAAAATGATCGACTACGGTGCAAAGAAGATTGAAGTTACTTCTTTTGTAAATCCGAAAGCCGTTCCACAGATGAGAGATGCCGCTCAGGTTTATGCAGGAATCAAAGATTATGCAGCTGAGCATGGTACAGACATTATGGCACTTACTTTAAACAAACGTGGTGTGGATGATGCAAGAGCCTGCGGAATCAAGGAAGTATGCTTCGTTTTATCCGCAAGTGAGGAGCACAACCTCCGCAACTCCAGACGTACCATCGAGCAGTCTTTAGCAGATTTCAAAAATCTGGCAGGGGAAGCCGGAGACATGAAGATCATGCTGGCAATGCCTTGTGTATTTGGTTCACCATTTGGGGATGAAATTCCTATGGAACGTGTGGTAAAATTAATTGAAGAAGCATTCAGCGTTGGTGTACATGAGATCGGTCTGGCAGATACAGCCGGAATCAGCAATCCGTACCACACAAGAGAAGTGCTTCAGCATCTGAAAAATTATGTAGATTTTAACGATGTGTCCATTCATCTGCATGACACAAGGGGAATGGGTCTTGCAAATGCATATGTGGCATTAGAAGAAGGTATCACAAAATTTGATGCTTCCTTAGGTGCTATGGGCGGATGCCCGTTCGTACCGGGAGCAAAAGGAAATATCGGAACCGAGGATCTGTTAAATATGTTCCATTCCATGGGAATCAAGACAGATTACAATCTGGATCAGGTAGTGGCAACTGCATTAGAGATGGGAAAAGAGATCGACGCAACCATCGGAACAAGCATGGCCTGCCTGTGCAACCACTAAGATTAGAAATGAGACAGTTCACCCGCGCCATTCGCAAAACGCCCATTCTGGGCTTCTCCGTAGCTACGCTACTATTTTTGCTCATAAAACGGCGCTCCCTTCGTCACTATGCATGCAGATAACTCCTCATGCGAGCATGATCGTTATCTGTATGTATGTGACGAGTGAACTGAGGGAGGTAGAAAATGGATGTTGTATCTTTATTGATATTTGTGGCAATTATCGTAATTGCATTTTTCCGCAAGAATAATATTGGTGTTCTTGCTTTGGCGGCAGGTGTTATCGCAGTTCGAATTTTTGGTTTGACAGACAAAGACCTGATTAATTCCGTCAGTGTATCACTGTTTACCACATTGGTTGGTATCACGTTACTGTTTTCAATTATTACAAATACCGGTGCGTTGGATCTTCTGGCAAGAAAGATCGTAGCATTAGCCGGAAAAAGAATCGGTCTGATTCCGATCCTTGTATTTTTAGCAGGTTTCGCTATCGTAGCAGCAGGCCCTGGCGGAGTTCCGGCGCTGGCTATTATCCCGCCACTGGCTGTAGCAATCGCAGTAGAAATTGGTTATAACCCGCTGATGCTGGCTTTGATCGGTATTTCCGGAATGTCCTGTGGACGTTTTTCACCGATCACACCAGAGTCATCTATTATTAAAAGTGCCGTTGAGGAAGCAGGATTTACGGTAAACGTAACACCGGCAATCTGGGTAAACGTAATGATCACAAACATCATCCTTGCAGTGATCTTCTACATTGTATTCAAAGGATATAAAGTAAAAGCTTCACCGGATATGGAAGTAAAGAAAAATACAGAGAAATTTACAGTAAAACAGATCGTTGCTTTATTAGGTATCGTAGCAATGCTTGTTCTGATTATTGGATTCGACGTAAATATCGGTCTTGCAGCTTTACTGGTAGCAGCCGTATTACTGATCTTCCACGTAGCAGATGACGGAGCCTGTATCAAAGCAATGCCATGGAACACCATCGTTATGGTACTTGGCGTAGGCGCACTACTCAGCATCGTAAACCAGATGGGTGGTATCGATCTGCTGACAAACGCACTGAGCAACATGATGAACAGCAAGACTGCAACTCCGATCATGGGACTTTCCGCGGGTCTGTTAAGTCTGGTAAGTTCTGCACTGGGTGTTGTATACCCGACCATGATGCCAATGTGTATCGATCTTGGATCTTCCATCGGCGTCAACGCAGCAGCAATGATGTCTTCTGTAGCAGCAGCCGGAGCATTGAGTGGAATTTCCCCGATGTCAACAGGTGGCGCACTGATCATCGCAGCTATCACAGGTGATAAGAATATCGAGATGACAAAAGAAAAAGAGAACAAGATCTTCGTACAGCTTCTGATCATTGCAGCTGTCAGCCTGATCCTGCTTCTGATTGTGTCAGCACTGTTCTACACACCAGTTGCAAAAATGCTTTGTCCTGGAGCATAAGGAAACGCAGTATCGCACAGATTTATCAGAAATGAGAATCTAAAAAACTTATGTTTCGGATTACCCTCATATAGAATGAAAACTTTTTCATTCACCTTCTAAATTACATATATACCATTTAACCATGCAGTCGGATGAGCAACGATCCGATGTGCGAAAGGCGGCTGTCCGGGAGGGCAGCCGTTTTTCATATAAAAAAAGAGTATACTGTTTACAGATTTACCCGATAAAAAGATTGTGTTGCGGAAAGTAACCAAGTAAGATAAGACGTATAGGAATGTGTGAGAGAAAGATAGAAAATTGTAAGAAGGAAGATGTGAAAAAAATTATGACAGATTATTATAAAGTAATTGACATGGGAGATGGCATTTATCATATCTGGGAGCCTGCGGGCGTTGCCAGTTCCCTGATCATTGGAAACACAAAAGCATTGCTGATCGACACCGGATACGGATATGGTGATCTGAAATCGGTGGTTCAGTCATTGACGGATCTTCCGGTTCGGGTGGTAAATACACATTGTCATTTGGATCATGCCGGGGGAAATTATTTATTTCAGAAAAGTACAAAAGCATCGGATGATATCGCTCATGTTTTACCGAAAATCAGCGTAGGAAATACAGAGAAAAAGGATGGAATGGAAAACCAACCAGAGTCGGATTTCTCCATCGGCATCCATCCATATGAAGAAACAGTGTATCGACTGTATCAGACAGAACAGAAACCACTGGTCATTCAGAAAATCTTGCGTGAAAAATCACCGGAGGAATATCCATGGCCGAAGGATTTTGATAAAGAAAAATATTTGGAATACAAAGACTGTAAATTTGATGCATTACAGGATGGTGAGATTATTGATTTGGGAGAGCGTCGAATGAGAGTGATCTTTCTGCCAGGGCATACAAAGGGAAGTGTGGTCTTTTTTGATGAGCAGACCGGTACATTATTTTCCGGGGACAATATCAGCAACAGTCTGTGGATCCAGTTTGACCAGAGTGAAAATGTGTATCGTTTTGCGGAACATTTGAAGGAAGTACAGAAATTGCCGATTCAGAAAATCATCAGTTCCCATAAGCAGACACCATGGCCGCCGGAACTTATCCAACTGGAGTTGGATGCGATCGCGCATATCACATTGGAAGATTCTACGACATTTATTCATCCGCGAACAGGTGCAAGAGCATTGAAATATAAATATCCTATTCCGGAAATGAACGGAGCAAGAAGTATTTATATCGTATATAGAAAAACAGAGGCAGGACAACAACATATCAGTTCTTTTTACGGATGGCCAGCGTCAGGAAAATTCCAACGACGGAAAATCCAACCATAGTTGCGAAAGCTACATGAATACCGGTTACGCTTAAAGAAGCCGGTGCGGATGCAATGGTAGCGATCACTACGAGAATCGTGGAAAACAGTGATCCACTCATCTGACGCAGGGAATTCAAAATGGCCATGCCGTATGGTTTATCTTCCAGCTTCAGATCCTGAACAGCTAGCGCGGTACTCGGAGTCATGAGGAAGGTCATTCCCATGCAGCGGGAGGCGTAGGCAATGGCAATCGGAAGAATGCCAACGGTTTCTGTATAAAATACGAAAGGCAGATTTCCTGCAAGCATGAAAAACATACCGATCAGGCAGATGCGCTTTGCACCGTAACGGTCTTTTAATTTGCCAGAGTAAGGGCTGAATGCCGCAATCAACAGGGAACCCGGCAGCAGGATCAGTCCGGAAACCGTTGCACTATAAGGGCAGACGGACTGATTGAACAGCGGAACCAGAATCGTACCTGCCATATTCATCACATAGGCGATTCCAAGAAGAATCGTACCCATTAATAAAGAACGATCACGCAGCAGTGAGAGCTTCAGTAATGGAGCCTTGCTGCTGTTTTGTCGTTTTACAAAAATTGCCAGACTGATGATTCCAATCGCAAATGTCAGCAATACCCTTGCACTTAAAAATACACCTGACTTCAAGAATGTAACTGCCAGCATAAAGGTGGAAAAACCGAGGGCGTATAAAATGACGGAAATGCCATCCAGTGACAGATTCTGTCGTTCTCCGATGCTCTGCAATGAGAACTGTCCCAATAGCATGATCAGGCAAGTGAAGATGATCAAAAATACAAAAATACTTCTCCAGCCAAAGGCATCTACCAGCAGACCGGATAAGGTTGGACCGACCGCCGGTGCGAAGCCGACAATGATTCCGGTAAGCCCCAATGCCTGTCCCTGATGTTCCGGCGGATAAAGGTAAAGTACGGCTGTCTGTAACAGAGGAATCAGTGGTCCTGCACCGCAGGCCTGAATGATTCGTCCCGCAAGCAGCAGTGGAAAATTCGGTGCGCAAAGGGACAGGACGCAGCCTGCCAGAAAAACAGCCAGTGACATCTGAACCAGAAGTTTTGTTTCGAATTTATAAAATAAAAATGCCGTCAGGGCAGTAATCACACCCATTACTAGTATGTAGCTTGTGGTCAGCCATTGTCCAATCGCTGCGGAAATTCCGAAATCTGTCAGAATAGACGGCAGGGCGGAAGTCAGCAGATTCTGGCTTAAAGAACCGATAAAACCGGCAGCCATCAGGACAAACACCACGATCTTATTTTTTGTAGAAATCATAAGAGATACAATCCTCCTTCCGATTATAAAAATACTATTTTTTCGTAAAAATCAAATGTGTACAAAACAATGTTTACTAAAAAAGTCAAGTGATATTTGTATGTTGCTTTTCCTGTAAATGCACTAATGAGATGAAATATTCAACGGTGGCATCAAAGCTTTCCAGCGTAGAATACTTTTGATGCGCCAGATATCCGGCAGCAGCCAGACTGATGTATCCGTGAATCATACTTCGAAACATGCGGTTTAGGTGGATAGAGTCTGCTTCTGATAGGTGATATTGATTTAGAGCAATACGAATCGGTTCCACGGAATGCCAGGCTACATTTCCGAAAGAATGAGCAGTTTCAACTGATTTTTCAGAGGAATTGTTGGCAGCATCAGATTTTGAAGCGTCATCGTCTGTCAGGTCATTTTTTTCAATTGTCGGGAGTGATAATATAACCTGATATAAATGTGGATGCTGTTTGGCATAGTTTAATTGTGTATGTGCCAGTGCACGAATCATATCATCCGGCGATTTTCCTTCCATAGTCTGAGTGGATTGGTGATAAAGATCCTGTTCGATTTTAAGAGCAAGCTCTTTTTGTAATTGTTTTATTCCGGAAAAATGATTGTACAGGGATGGTGTTTTAATACCAAGTGCTTTGGCTAAATCATGCATGGAAAATTTGTAAAAGCCTTTTTCTTCTACCAGTTGCAGAGCTGTATTCATAATAAGGTCGTAAGGTAAGCCTGTTCGTGCCATATAAAAAATCCTTTCGTAAATATACAGTATGTGAATAAACTAACACTATTAGTTTATGAAAATTATATATAAGATAAACGGATTTGTCAAGGACTAAGGAAATGATGATTAAATCAGTGTTTCCTTAAGATGAGTTATAAAAGGAAAAATTATATTAAAATCTGCCTCCCCCGAAAAAGAATGTGAATTGTGATCAGTGTTCGCAGATTTGTGAAAAATGCGCAGGGACTTCGTGACTGAGAAAAGAGCCCTGCGCATTTTGCTGAATTTGAAAAAAGTCCTTACGAAAGCGATTTTTCAGTGCTAAGATAATCCTGCTGAAAGAAAATTGGTATTATAATTGGAAACGCACATTCTCTCGGAATGCTAACGAACAACACAGATTTTAAATGTAGAAATTGTTTGTCAGCAGGAAGGGAGATTTTTTATGCCAAAAACAAAATTACAGAGTGTATTTTTTACCATTCTCATGGTGGCAGTCATGGTTTATGGAATGGTCTGTTACAACATTGCGTTGGACCAGGGAGGAATGAACAACCAGATTTTTCTCCTGGCGCTTGGAGAATTGCCGATCATGGGAGTGATTGCTTTTATTGTTGAGTTTCTGCTTGTGGAGCGAATTGTAAAATGTATTGCTTTCCGGTGCGTAGATCCAAAAAATACACCACAGATTTTACTGATCGTACTGATTTCTTCTCTGACCGTAGCATTTATGTGTCCGATCATGAGTTTTTTTGCATCCGTGCTGTTTGGATTCAAAGGAATGGATATGCTGATCAGCAACTGGCTGCAGATTTCGGTACGTAATTTTCCAATGGCATTGTTCTGGCAGTTGTTTTATGCAGGACCATTTGTGAGATTTGTTTTTCGCAAAGTAGAAAAAATGATTGAGAAAAAATGTAAAAATCAGATAAACAGGAAGAAAATTTACGAAGCTTAAAAAGTCAATGGTGATTTCTTATGAAAAAAGATAATTTTATCGAAAAAAAATAGGAAAAATGCCGATTGCAAAATCTGGAAATTGTATTAAGATAAGTACACGAAAAGACCAATGGCGGTGAGGATTTTAGACAAAGCGGAGGTCTTTTTATTTCTCTTTATTATGGTAGTACCAATACACGGAAAATTAAAACTCTGGTGGAATGCTACTTATTACATAATAGAGGGTGTGTAAGAAAAACAGAAGAAGGAGGTGACCGCTACGAACGGACTGGTAGATGAGTTGATCGACCAATTGAGTGTCAAGACGGTGTTCACGATACCCATTTTTGGTGGAATCAAAATCGCAGAATCAGTTGTTGTTATGTGGATCATTATGGCAGTTGTCATAGTGGCATCGATTTTCCTGACGCGAAACTTAAGCGTGGAGAATCCGGGAAAAAGGCAGTTGTTTCTGGAAGTATGTATCGGAAAATTCTACGGATTTTTCGAAGATCTGCTCGGAGAAGAAGGAAAATGTTATATTCCTTATCTGATGAGCGTCGGTCTGTTTATCGGAATTGCAAATGTAATTGGCTTATTTGGATTTAAGCCTCCGACAAAGGACCTGAACTGTACGATTGCTCTTGCGTTGATGAGTATTATACTGGTGGAAGCCGCCGGTATCCGTGCGAAAGGTGTGAAGAAGTGGGCGAAAGGATTTACGCAGCCTGTCGCGATCATTACACCAATCAACATTCTGGAGATTTTCATCCGACCGTTTTCGTTGTGTTTACGACTGTTTGGAAATGTACTCGGCGCGTTTGTTATTATGGAGCTGATCAAGGCAGTTGTGCCTATGGTTGTACCGCTGGTATTTAGTTTCTATTTTGATATTTTTGATGGAATCATTCAGGCATATGTATTTGTATTCCTGACATCTCTTTACATCAAAGAAGCGATTGAACTACAGGCGGAGTAGATGTCAATGTATTTTGACGAAAAATTGTAAAGTAACATATCAGAAAGACCTGTCAGGCATGTTTCAGATGGAGAATACAGACAAAACAAAGTGTAACTGGACATGAAATGATAATATGGCAGGCAAAGTTTGAAGTGAGAAAAGGAGATAATTATTATGATGATCGCACTCGGAGCTGGTATCGCAGCATTAGCAGGAATCGGAGCAGGTGTAGGTATTGGTATCGCAACAGGTAAGGCAGTAGACGCTGTAGCAAGACAGCCGGAAGCAGACAGCAAGATCAGCAAGAACTTATTACTTGGTTGTGCACTGGCAGAGGCAACTGCTATCTATGGTATGGTTGTCGCTATTCTGATCATTTTCCTTTGCAAATAAAAAACAAAGACGTGAGATTTTGTTTTTAGAAGGAGGATTTCAGGATGCTGAGAATTGATTCAAACCTTATATGGATCATTGTAAACCTGTTGATCTTCTATTTCCTGATCAGAAAGTTTCTGTTCAAGCCGGTTTTAAATATCATCGAAAAAAGAAAACAGATGGTGACGGAACAGTTTGAAAAAGCAGATACGGCAAATGCCGAAGCTTTAGAATTGAAAACTCAGTATGAGGCATCTTTGCAGGGAGCCAAAGAAGAGGCAATCCAGATTGTGGCAGAGGCCAGAGAGCGGGCAGATGTGCAATACAAACAGATTGTTTCCGATGCGGAAAAACGATCCGAAGCGCTGCTTGAGAAAACAAATCAGGATATGGAAAAAGAACGTGACAGAGCACTCCAGAGTGTACAGAAAGAGATCAGTACTCTGGCCATGGCTGCAGCAGTCAAGATTATCGGAGAGAACAGCAGTAAAGTCACGGATGAACAGCTTTACAATGAGTTTTTGAGTAAAACGGGTGACAGACATGACAGCAACAACGGCTAAATATGTAAGAGTTTTGTGGGAGCTGAATGCTCCGGTAGATGGTCTTGAAGTTGCTGCGCAGATTTATCAGGAAAGCCCTGAACTTCAGCGTGTGCTGACAGACCCAAGTGTTTACAAAGAGGAAAAACATGCGGTGGTTGACCGTATTTTTTCGGAAAAAAAGTTACAGAATTTTATGAAGATTCTCTGTGATTATTCTGACGTGGAATATCTGGAAGAGATCGTGGAGGAATATAAAATGTATGCAAATGAACATCAGTCAATCGTAAACGCAACATTACGTTATGTGACAGCACCGGATGATAACCAGCTGGAAGGCATTAAGAAATTTCTGCTGGAAGAGTTTGATGCACATCAGGTGGAACTCGAGATGATCCGGGATGAGCGCCTGGTGGGAGGATTTGTCCTCTCCGCAAACGGCCGTGAATGGGACTGGAGCATCAGCGGACGTATCCGCGGCATGCAGGAACAGCTCGGTATGGTAAGTCAGGCCGAAGCATAAGTAAAAGGTAAAAGAAAGAGGTGATAGGACAATGAGCGCTATCAGTTCACAGGATATTATTTCCATCCTGAAGGAAGAGATCGAGAATTATGATTTCGAAGCGAAGGATCGGGAAATTGGTCATGTCATCTGGGTTGGTGACGGAATTGCCACTGTCTATGGAATTGACCAGGCCATGTATGGTGAGATCGTTGTCTTTGAGAACGGCGTAAAAGGTATGGTACAGGATGTCAGAAGAAATGAGATTGGTGTCATTCTGTTTGGCCGTGATACAGGGATCAAGGAAGGAACCAAGGTAACAAGAACCAAAAAGAAAGCCGGAATTCCGGTTGGAGATAAATTTGTCGGAAGGATCATCAATGCCCTTGGTGCTCCGATTGACGGAGAGGGCGATATCGAGGAAGATGATTACCGACCGATTGAAAATGAAGCACCGGGTATCGTTGATCGTAAATCTGTCAGCGTACCAATGGAGACAGGAATCCTTTCCATCGATTCCATGTTCCCGATTGGACGTGGACAGCGAGAATTGATTATCGGTGACCGTCAGACAGGTAAGACATCGATTGCAACCGATGCAATGATCAACCAGAAAGGCAAAGATGTCATCTGTATTTATGTTGCAATTGGACAGAAAGCATCTACAATTGCAAAAATTGTATCTACATTGAAAAAACACGATGCCATGGATTATTCCATCATCGTGGCAGCAACTGCCAGTGATCCGGCTCCGCTGCAGTACATTGCACCGTATGCAGGAACTGCAATGGCAGAGTATTTCATGTATCAGGGAAAAGACGTACTCATCGTTTATGATGATCTGTCAAAACATGCGGTAGCTTACCGTGCGTTGTCCCTGTTGCTGGAGCGTTCTCCGGGACGTGAGGCTTATCCGGGTGACGTTTTCTATCTGCATTCTAGACTGCTGGAGCGTTCCAGTCGTCTGAGTGACAAGCTGGGCGGCGGTTCCATCACAGCGCTGCCGATCATTGAGACACAGGCCGGCGATGTATCCGCATACATTCCGACCAACGTTATCTCTATCACAGACGGTCAGATCTTCCTGGAGAGCAACTTATTTTTCTCAGGTATGAGACCAGCGGTAAACGTAGGTCTGTCCGTATCCCGTGTCGGTGGTGCTGCACAGACAAAAGCGATGAAGAAAGCAGCCGGAAGTATCCGTATCGATCTGGCGCAGTATCGTGAGATGGAAGTATTTACCCAGTTCAGTTCTGATTTGGATGATGATACCAAAGAGCAGTTACAGTACGGAAAAGGCCTGATGGAGCTGTTAAAACAGCCACTTTGCCAGCCGCTTAGTATGGCAGAGCAGGTTATCACACTGTGGACTGCAACCCATAAGATTTTCTTGAATGTGGATGTCAAGAAGATTAAAGAGACCCAGAAGGGTATGCTGGAGTATTTCAAAAATGCACATCCGGAGATCATCGAGGAGTTGAACGAGACAAAAGCTCTGAGTGATGAACTCGGAGATAAGATCCTCGCTGCCGCTAGGGAGTACGTAAAATAGGAGGTCTATCATGGCAAGTGCAAGAGAGATACAGAGCAGAATGCAGAGTATCAAGGATACGATGAAAATCACCAGTGCCATGTACATGATTTCTTCGTCAAAGATGCAGAAAGCAAAAAAGAGCCTGGCAGATACAGAGCCTTTTTTCTTTGCACAGCAGAATGCGGTAGCGCGTTTTATGAAGTCTGTTCCGGATACAAAAAGTATTTTCTTCGGAAGAGCGATTCCGGATGACCAGAAAAAACGTGGCTACCTGGTGATCACTGCTGACAAGGGTCTGGCAGGAGCTTACAACCACAATGTTCTGAAACTTGCATCGGAACAGCTGGAAAAGGGCGGTCAGAACAAACTGTTTGTGGTAGGTGAGCTTGGCCGGCAGTATTTCATGAAAAAAGATGTAAATATCGACGGAGAATTCAGTTATACCGTGCAGAATCCAACCTTTTACAGGGCGCGTCACATCGGTCTGAAGCTGATCGATGCGTATGTACGTGAGGAACTGGATGAAGTTTACATTATTTATACAAAAATGATAAATACATTCAAGATGGAAGCAGATATGTTTAAACTTCTTCCGCTGCAGAGGGAAGAGTATAGACAGAAAAACCTGAAAGGATACAGCGCCGAGATGACATTTCATCCGTCTGTGGAATCCGTTCTGGAAAGTCTGATTCCAAACGTAGTGTGTGGATTTGTATACGGTGCGCTGGTAGAGTCTTATGCCAGTGAGCATAATTCCAGAATGATGGCGATGCAGACGGCGACAGACAGTGCAAAGCAGATGCTTCATGAGCTGGAAATTGAATATAATCGTGTGCGTCAGGCGGCGATCACCGAGGAGATTACTGAGGTAATTGCAGGTGCCAGGGCACAGAAGAACAAGAAAAAATAAGAGAGGTGAAGCGATATGAATAAAGGAAAAATCGTTCAGGTCATGGGACCTGTTGTAGACGTAGAGTTTTCCGACCATAACCTTCCATGCATCAAAGATGCACTCGAAGTTGATAATAATGGAAAAAAATGTGTCATGGAAGTGGCACAGCATATTGGAAATGATACCGTAAGATGTATCATGCTTGCTTCCAGTGAAGGGCTTCATCGTGATATGGAAGTAACAGCAACCGGCGCTGGTATCACAGTTCCGGTAGGAAAAGCAACGCTGGGACGACTGTTCAATGTTCTTGGTGAGGCCATCGATGACGGAGCACCGGTGGAGGCAAAGGAAAACTGGTGTATCCACAGAGAGCCACCATCTTTTGAGGATCAGAGCCCGGTTGTAGAGGTTCTGGAGACAGGTATCAAAGTTATCGACCTTCTGGCTCCGTATTCCAAAGGTGGTAAGATCGGTCTGTTCGGTGGTGCCGGTGTAGGTAAAACCGTTCTGATCCAGGAGTTGATCCGAAATATTGCAACAGAGCACGGCGGATATTCTATTTTTACCGGTGTTGGAGAGCGTTCCCGTGAGGGTAATGACCTCTGGACGGAGATGAAAGAATCCGGCGTTCTGGAAAAAACAGCCTTAGTGTTTGGTCAGATGAATGAGCCACCTGGAGCTCGTATGCGTGTGGCTGAGACAGGTCTGACTATGGCAGAGTATTTCCGTGACAAAGAGCATCAGGACGTACTGTTATTTATCGATAACATTTTCCGTTATGTACAGGCTGGTTCTGAGGTTTCCGCGCTGCTCGGACGTATGCCGTCAGCCGTAGGTTATCAGCCGACACTGGCAAATGAGGTCGGTGAGCTGCAGGAGCGTATCGCTTCCACAAAAGAAGGTTCCGTTACATCTGTACAGGCGATCTACGTACCGGCCGATGACTTAACTGACCCGGCCCCGGCTACTACATTCGCACATCTGGATGCAACAACCGTACTTTCCAGAAAGATCGTTGAGCAGGGTATTTATCCGGCCGTTGATCCGCTGGAATCCAACTCCCGTATTCTGGAGCCGGATATCGTCGGTGAGGAGCATTACGAAGTTGCCCGCCGTGTACAGGAGATTCTGCAGAGTTACAAAGAACTGCAGGATATCATCGCAATTCTTGGTATGGAAGAACTTTCCGAAGAGGATAAGACAACTGTATACCGTGCAAGAAAAATTCAGCGTTTCCTGTCACAGCCGTTCCATGTAGCTGAGACATTTACCGGAATTCCTGGTAAATATGTACCGCTGGAAGAGACTGTCAAAGGTTTCAAAAAGATCATTGACGGTGAGATGGATGAATATCCGGAATGGGCATTTTTCAATGTGGGAACCATTGATGATGTCATTGAAAAAGCAAAGAACGGCAATCATTAGTGAGGTGTGACTATGAGTACATTTCATTTGAAAATTATTGCATATGATAAAATTTTCTTCGATGGTGAGGCAGAGTCTGTTGCACTGCCGGCCATCGATGGTGAAATTCAGATTCTGGCAAACCATGAGGAATATGTCATTGCACTGAAAGAGGGGGAAGTCCGCATTGGAACCCCTGACGGAAAAATGATTCCGGCAGTGTGTGGAAGTGGTTTTGCGGAAGTCAATTCCGACAATCAGGTGGAAATTCTGGTGGATACCATCGAGCGTCCGGAAGAGATTGATGTGCGTCGTGCGAAAGAGGCTAAGGAGCGTGCAGAGGAACGGTTGCTGCAGCATAAGAGCCGGATGGAGTATTATCGGAATACGGCGTCTCTGGCAAGGGCGATGGCACGTCTGAAGGAAGCCAATAAGTACCGTCATTAGAAAAATTTTAGTTTCTTTTGTGGTTAAGTTTTAGGTAGTGAAAGGGACTGGATTCATTTTGTCTCCGCGGCTAACAATCGCTCGCTGAGAAAAAATGAATCCAGTCCCTATTTACGTTACGGAAATTACTTTTATGCATCTAACAATTGCTCATCAAGAAAAAATAAACTGGGGGCGATATTTACATTTTAGAAATCATTTAAAAACCCCCGAAGCACTTCGAGGGCTTTTGTATTCTAATGGAATATATACTTTTCTTACTCACAACTATAATACGTTTTTTTCTTGAGAGAAATCAATTGGAACCAATATATATTTGGTAGTATTCGCCTAGTGTGTCACGGCCGTATTTGTATACGGAGTAGAATGGGGCATGATAGATGACCGTTTCATCGCTGTATTCTATGGAATAGGCGAAACGTGGGGCTTGTCGGATATAGCATACACTGGCGAAGTCCAGCCAGATCATGCCAAATAAGATGGCGATAAAGATTATGATGGATTTTAGTAATTTTCGTTTTTTGAGTAACTGGAAGATTCCGATGGTTACGATAATGGCTCCTAAAATGGCAAACTTTGCCGCCCAGCCGCTTTCACTTGGAAACACGGTAAATCCGGATAAAATCAGGAAACATCCGAAGGCTGCCAGGATGTATCCGGTCAGTTTTTTCATTTGCATATGTTTGTCTTCGGTGGCATATTGTGCCGCCTTCATTAAAGTGTCTTTCATTTCTATATTCATGTTCTCACTTTTCCTTTCTCCGTCGATGATTTCACGGATATCTACATCATAAAAATCTGCAAGTTCAACCAGTATGGACAGGTCTGGTAAATTCGTTCCGGTTTCCCAACGGGATACGGTCCGGTCAGATACGTTGAGGTGTTCTGCAAGCTGACTTTGCGTAAGTTCTTTTTCTTTTCTGAGTTCTTTAAAAAAAAGACCGATCTTTTTCTGATCCATGTTGTTGCCTTTGCCTCCTTTCAGGAAAAACGATAACAAAAAGTGTGTGGAATCACCACGACATAAAGCGAGAATCACTGTAAATGGTAATTTCAGTATGTGTGTCTAATGCATAAGGTGTTATATACAGTGTGTGTTGCAAAAAGATATAGTATTTCAGAAACATTATGTCTGTTGTGCTGCGCGATAGCTTCGTGCAGACATGCCATTTTCCTGTTTGAAAATCCGACAGAAGTAATTATAGTCGGAAAATCCGCATTGCTCGGAAATAACGGAAATCGGTAAATGGGTTTCTGTTAATAGTGTCTGCGCATGCTGCAGGCGCATTTTTTTTATGTACTTGGCGATGCTGCAATGTAAAAATTCTTCCGAGTATTCGTAGAGTTTGCGGCGGCTCAGATGGAGATGTTCGCAAAGGCGGTCTACGGATAGATCTTCGGTCAGATGATTTAAAATGTAAGTGTTGATATTTTGCTCGAATTGCTGCCTTTCAATAGAAATTAATTTTTTGTACAAGATGGAGGAAATACATGCTTCCATGATGCTTGCGGCGGCATGAATCTGCGTATCGGAAATGCAAGGGATTGCATTGGCATATTGTTTCCAACTGTCATTTTCAGCTAATTTGTTTGCTTTGTATGTACCAGGTGAGGCGGAGGTTGCGTTAGCGATATAGGCTTCTTTGATATTTGCTTCGGTTACAGTTTTTTCTTGTTCTTTTTGTTTCTGTAGATGAGTTTCTGGGGTGTTCAGGTGATATTTCTGTAACGCATGTTCAATGAGTGCTTGTAACTGCTCCGATGAAGTGGAGTTTGAGGCCTGTCCCATCATGAGATAGCCAATGGTATATCCGTCGCTGACGATTGGTGCGGTGGCTTCGATCAAACCGGCATGACATTTGTAAATGACACATTCACCGGAAATTTTTGCGGCTTCAAAGGAAGCTCGGTCGGAAGCGTCACAGAGGGCAGCTCCTTCCTGGGAGGTTTTGATGCAATTACAGAAGCTGTTTTCTTTTGTCGGATAACTGAAGATCCATTCTCCGTCAGGATCGTAGAGGGTCAGTGTCAGTTTTGTTAAGTCGTGAAAGTCCTGCAGAAGCTGATACAGTTCTTTTTCATTATAGTTTAGTTTCATAGTAACGTTCCTTTATATTCATCTTCATATGATGATGGCTAATGGTATTAGTTGTATGTATTTTATCTGTTACTATAATACATGAAAAAAGTGCTGTTTGCGATACGATTTTACAGTTTTTGGGAAGAAAATTACTATTTTTTCAAAAAGGTATGAGATACAATACAAACATGAGATAAGAATTGGAAGGGGAATGAGCATGAAAAAAGAAGCTACAGTTGATATGACTTCCGGCCGTATCGCACCGCAGATTTTGAAGTTTGCGATGCCGGTATTGCTGGGGTTGATTTTTCAGAGAATCTACAATTTTGCGGATTCGTATATTGTTGGTCACTATTTAGGTGATAATGCGCTGGCGGCGGTCAGTGTGGCAGGTGTCGGTATGTATCTGATGTTTTCACTGATTATTGGATTGACGACTGGTGTAACAGTTGTTATGTCGCAGTATTACGGTGCAAAGGAAGAGGAAAATGTAGTAAAAACATTTTTTTCTTCTATATATATTGCGCTGGGGATGACGATTATTGTGACGGTGGTTGGTATCATTGTGACGAAACCGCTGTTGATCGTATTGCAGACACCGGAGGAAGTACTGGATCAGGCGGTATTGTATCTGAGACTGATCTGTGCGGGCTGTATCGGAACGATGCTGTACAACTGGATTTCTGCGGTACTTCGTTCTCTGGGAAATTCGGTGGTTCCGTTGGTGTTCCTTGGAATTTCCAGTCTGTTAAATATTGTATTTGACGTATTGTTTGTGGCAGTGCTTCCGATGGGCGTTGGTGGAGCTGCATTTGCGACAGTGCTGGCACAGATTGTTTCCGGTGTGGCCTGTCTGATCTATGCATGGAAAATTTTGCCGATGCTGCGGATTTGCAGAGATAAGTTGAAACTGGATACATTTATCGGGAAACAGATGCTGGTGTATGGTCTGCCGGCTGCTTTACAGATGAGTATTATCTCCATTTCAGACATGACTTTGCAGGCGGTTGTAAATACATATGGAACAACGCTGGTGGTAGCTTATGGTGTCTGCGTAAAAGTGGAAGGTCTCGGAATGCAGGTGGGCGATGCACTTGGAACTGCCCTTGGAACTTTTGCCGGACAGAATACCGGTGCAAAAAATATTTCACGAATCAAAGCAGGTTTCCGCACAACGTTTGCGTTGAATGCCATTGGTTATGCGATTGTGTCACCGTTAATTTTTGTGCTGGCTCCGTTGTTGATGCGGCTGTTTACAGATAATCAGGCCTCCATTGGATATGGCGTGGAATATATGCATATTTTTGCACCGTTTTTGATCGGTGTTGGAACGCTGAATCTGTTCCACAACCTGCTCCGTGCGGTTGGTGATGTCAAGATTACAATCTGGATGGGTATCAGTGAGGTTATTACGCGAATCGGTTTTGCATTTTTGTTTTCCTATCTGTGGGGCTATCACGGACTCTGGTGGGTATCACCGCTTACCTGGTGGTGTGCGGCAGGTGTCGGCGGTTTGAGATACCTGAGTGGTGTTTGGCAAAAGAAGATCGAAAAGGTGATTCCCTCATAAAAATGTAGGTATATGGGAATAATTCCCTCATAAAAGTGTAAATATATGCAAATAATTCCCTCATAAAAATGCAAGAGTATGGGGATAATTCGCTCATAAAATTGTAAATATACAGAAATAAGTTCCTCATGAAAGTGCGAGAGATGTAAAAATACGTTTATCTCTGCATTGACTTTTAAAGTGTGCTTTGTTATCATTGTTTTCAGTGTGCAAAGCACACTTTTTTTCTGCAAATTTATTTAGAGTGTATAGTTGGATTTATTTA
>CAVAFS010000418.1:0-5065 GCA_963587975.1 Bulleidia sp.
GCCATGTACAGGATGCATTGTTCAACGCAGTAACAATTATGACTGGACAGAAGATCCATTTGCTTGGTATGATGACAGAGGCGATCCACACACCGTTTATGTCTGACCGTGCACTGGCTATCGAGAATGCACAGTACATTTTCCGTACCATGAAAGATTTCGGCTCCGAACTTCAGTTCAAAGAAGGCGGAATTATCCAGTCCCGTGCGAACGAAGTACTTCAGAAAGCAACCGATCTGTTAGTAGAGATCGAGCATCAGGGTATGTTCGCAACACTGGAGCAGGGTATTTTCGCAGACATCAAACGTCCGAAAGATGGCGGAAAAGGTCTGGATGGCGTTGTAGTAAAAGATGATAATTACTTCAACCCGTTCATTACTCTGATGAAAAAGGAGGTCTAAGCGATGAGTGGACTTTACAATATGAGCAAGGCAGATTTCGATACAACTCTGGATCTGACCAAAATCAAACCATACGGCGACACCATGAATGACGGTAAAATGCAGATGAGTTTTACTTTACCGATCAAAGATGATGAGCGCGGAGAAGAAGCAGCAAGACAGCTTTGCAAACAGATGGGACTGGAAGATGTCAATGTAGCACATCACCATGCACTGGATACAGAATTCACGTTCTATGTTTGCTACGGCAGCTGCGTTCACACAGTAAACTACACAGACATCCATGTACAGACAGTAGAAGAAGAGACCATGTCCATGGAAGAAGTGAATGAATATATCAAAGAGCACTTCGGCAGAAAGATCGTAGTAGTAGGTGCTTCCACCGGTACAGATGCTCATACCGTAGGTATCGATGCTGTTATGAACCGAAAAGGATTTGCCGGACATTATGGTCTGGAGCGTTATGAGATGATCGAGGCATACAACCTTGGTTCTCAGGTTCCAAACGAAGAATTTATCGAGAAGGCAAAAGAGTTACATGCAGACGTACTGCTGGTATCTCAGACTGTTACTCAGAAAGATGTTCATATTCAGAACTTAACAAATCTGATCGAGCTTCTTGAGGCTGAGGGACTTCGTGATAAATATATCGTATGCTGCGGTGGTGCCCGTATTACACACGAACTTGCAAAAGAGCTTGGTTATGATGCAGGCTTTGGTGCAGGTAAATATGCAGATGATGTAGCAACATTTGCAGTAACAGACATGGTGAAGAGAGGATTTAAATAAATCATGAACAAGGGACGACTCATGGGGTGCATGGCCCTCGTGGCCTCTGCATTCCTGTGGGCCACCGCTTACATAGCAGTAAAACAGTTGGTGGCAGAAGTGCCGCCGACTGTATTGCTGGCATTTCGATTTTCTTTCGCTGCGATCATACTCGCAGTGATCTGTATACCAAAATTCAGGCATTACAATAAAGAGCTTCTGTTTTCAGGAATGAAAATGGGAATTGCAATGTTTTTTGAATTCTTTTTATTTACAGTTGCACTTCAGTTTACCGCTGCTTCGAAGTCGTCATTTATTATAGCTTCTTATATTATCATACTTCCGATCGTGTATCTTATTATAAGAAGAAAGAAACCGACAGGCAGCGATGTACTTGCATCTGTGATCTGTATGGTTGGAATATGTCTGCTTCTGGCAAACGGGCTGGATTCCTTTAATAAGGGGGATCTGCTCAGTGCGGGATGTGCACTTTCCTATGCCGTACACATTGTATACTCGTCGAAATTCAGCAAACAGTACGATGGTTGGCTGTTGAATCTGACACAGATGGGGACGGTGGCAGTGCTTGCATGGATCGCAACACTGCTCAGCGGAAGTTTCAGGGTGATCGGCACCATTTCCTTGCCGTTTGGTGCATTTTTCTTCCTGGCAATTTTCTGCTCCATTATTCCGTATTTTCTGTGTCTGTACGGCATGAAGCGGGTATCCACGACAACGAGTGGTATTCTGTTATCCTTTGAGAGTGTGTTTGCCACTTTACTGGCAGTGCTTATGCTCGGGGATCCATTATATTGGCAGCTTGTTGTCGGAGGTTCTGTCATTATAGCCTCTTCGATCATATCTGAATTCTTTGCCAGCAGGGGAGCAAAAAAGAAGGCAGAGATTTCAGAAGCAAAGAACTAAAAGGGAAGTAGAAGTTTAAAAATCATGAAAGTAAACGTTGTGAATGGATTTTCAGATCATCCAAAAGGTGGAAATCCGGCAGGAGTTGTGTATCTGGGTAAAGGGAGTGATTCAGGAAAAGTGTTTTCTGTGCACGGAACTTCCGGTGCAAAATGTGAGACTCTGACGGACACTCAGATGCAGCAGATTGCTGCAGAACTCCATTTTTCTGAAACCGCTTTTATCACTCGGTTGAATGACAAAAGTTTTGCCATTCGCTATTTTACCCCGGTAGCGGAAGTCCCATTGTGCGGTCATGCAACAATTGCATCTTTTTCCTATTTATATCAGAAAGGTGTGATTGGAGATGGTGTGTATGAACTTGTCACAAAGGAAGCGCATTTGTCGGTGGAGGTTTCAGCAGGAATTATCTGGATGGAGATGGATCAGCCGGAAATGGGGCAGGTTCTGGATCAGCAGATGACAGAGCGGATCTGTAAAGCCTATGAGCTCAGTACAGAGGCCCTGGATGAGCGACTGAAAGTCCGCATCGTGAAATCAGGTTTGAGAGATATTCATGTGTGCGTCAAGAGCAGAGAAGATCTGATGAATGCCGTACAGCATGAAGAAGAAATCCGCAGAATATCAGAGGAATTGGATGTGGTAGGGGTACATATGTCCTGTCTGAATCTGCGGAACAAAAAAGAAAATTTAGAAAGTTGTGATACAGAAAGTGCGGAGATCACCGCATATTGCAGTAATTACGCGCCGCTATATGATATTCCGGAGGAATGTGCCACGGGAACATCCAATGGCGGTCTGACTTACTATCTGTATCAGATGGGTAGGATGAAAGAGAATCAGATCAACTGTTTCCTTCAGGGGGAGCACATGAACCGCCCATCCAAGGTCTACACGAAAGTGCGGATGCTGGGGCAGAAACCGACCGTGTGGGTCGGAGGATGTGGCGTGATTTGTAAGGAAGGAATCGACCTGAAGATATAAAATTGAATAAAAAAGTTAAGTAAAGTGTGAAAAGAACGTACCGGGAAAAAACTAATTTTCCCCTGGTGCGTTCTTTTTAGGATAGAGAAAATCGCTCTATCCTAATTACACTTTCTTGTATTTAACGCATATGATAGTAAGAAATCAAAAGGAGCGCAGCAGAAATTTGGACGAGGAATTTTGCAAAGAAGCGGTTTATTCCAATGATTATTATGATCTGATCCTGGATTATATCGGTGGATATCCTCTGGGAGATCCGGAATGTATCCTGCAGGTAGATAACACTTATGATATCGGGTATTACAGCAGGCAGCGGTCGCCGGAGCTGAACCTGCAGGATTATCCCTATCTGACGATTCCGCATTGCCTGACACCGATGGATATGACGGCGCTGGAAGTCAGTGGGATTTTGCGTCTGAAAAATCTGGCGGCACTGGATCTGCAGGGGCAGGGCGTGCTCATTGGTTTTGTGGATACCGGCATCAATTACGAACATCCGGCTTTTCGAAATCAGGATGGAAGCACGCGGATTCTTGGCATCTGGGATCAGACCCGGCAGGATGGAACGCCGCCAAATGGCATGGTGTACGGCACCTTTTATGGAGAGGAAGCAATTAATGAGGCATTGCAGGCGGAGCGGCCGATGGAAATTGTGCCACAGCGGGATGAAAATGGACATGGTACGTTTCTGGCTGGCGTGGCCTGTGGCAGTATGAATGCCGAAGCAGAATTTTCCGGAGCAGCACCGCTGGCAAAAATTGCTGTGGTGAAATGCAAACAGGCAAAACAGTATCTGCGGGATTATTATTTTATCTCGGATGGCGTGGAATGTTATCAGGAAAATGATCTGATGATGGGGCTGGCCTGGCTGAATCAGTTTGCTTATGAGCAGCGCCTGCCACTTGTTCTGTGCATTGGAATGGGGGGAAGTCTTGGAAGTCATTCCGGAGATGAGCCGCTGTCTGTTATGTGCGATGAACTTGGCAGACGCAGACAGCGTGCGGTGGTGGTGGCAGCCGGAAATGAGGCTAATCAGAGGCATCACGAACAGCGTAGTGGTATTGTGGAGGGAGAGACGGAAAATATTGAGGTTTCCGTGGGGGAACGTGTATGGGGATTTCAGATGGAATTATGGACGATGGTGCCGGAGATTTATCGGATTTCCGTGCTGTCTCCAACCGGGGAGCGTTTGCCGGAAATGGTGGTGCGGCCGGGAAATCGACAGGAATACACATTTTTGTTTGAACAGACGAAGCTGACGGTGGAGTATGCGATTGTCGGAACGAGAAACAGCATGCAGCTGATTGCACTGCGGTTTGAAACACCTATGGCGGGAATCTGGACTGTTGAGATACAGGCGGAACTGGTGCTTAGTGGAGAGATTTTTTGCTGGCTGCCGTTGACGGCTTTCTTAAGTGGTGAAGTATTTTTTCTGCGTTCCAGTCCGGATACAACGATCACAATGCCCGGAATGTCAAGGGTGGCGGTTACGACCGGAGCCTACCGCCCGGTGGGGGGAAGTATTTATCCGGATTCTGGTCGGGGATTTTCGAGCCTGGGGCAGGTAAAACCGGATATCATCGCGCCTGGCGTGGATGTGACAGGACCGGTATTGCAGGATCACTATGACACGCGCAGTGGAACCAGTATCAGTGCAGCCTTGATGGCGGGAGCCTGTGCACAGATTTTTCAATGGGGGATCGTGGAAAACAATATGATGTATCTGAATACGACAGATCTGAAAAATTTGCTGATCCGGGGCGCGGGCCGTGATGCGGATCGCAGTTATCCGAGTCCGGTGTATGGATATGGAACGTTGAATGTGTACGATGCGTTGCTGCGATTGAGAGGGATATAAAAAAATGCACTTCTTCAGAGCCATTCATTTCGAAATGTGCAAAAAATAAAAGACAGCCAAATCCGAACGGCTGTCTTTTAAGGAGAAGGTATTTTTTACTATGGGGGTAGCAAAAAACTTATAATGTATT
>CAVAFS010000419.1:0-2238 GCA_963587975.1 Bulleidia sp.
ATGGCCGACTGAGAATGTGCCTTTACCAGATGGCTTGTATGCTGATGAAGCTGGCTTGCTTTTGTATTTCCCTGTGCTACGATCATAGACCGGATCACCAGGTCATAAATGCCATCTCCGATATACGCCAGCGTCAGCGGCGAATAGGTACGGATATCTCCTTTTCGAATGTCAAATGTTTCACGGATTGCACTGAAAATCGGCAGTGCTGCTGTATCTACGCTCTTTTCCATGTAACTCCTTCTCTTGTATCTTTCAGAATAATTCCCATTGCGGCGAGCTCATCACGGATCTCATCGGCACGGGCAAAGTTTTTCTCTTTTCTTGCTGTCTGACGCTCTTCGATCAGTTTCTCGATATCCTCATCCAGAATTTCAGCTTCTTTTTCTACAATAATTCCAAGGACATCACACAGCTCTTTTAATTTTGCATACAGTGCATCAATGTATGCTTTGCTGTTCTCACCGCTTGCATTGGTGTTGCAGAATTTTACATACTCAAAAATAGCTGAAACTGCATCGGCTGTATTGAAATCATCATCCATAGCAGCTTCAAATTTTTCCTGATATACATGAGACTGAGCCAGAAGTTCTTTTTCTGCCTCTGTCAGCTCGCCGGCTGTGCTTCCGGACAATCTCTGCAGGTTCTCTGCTGCTGTCACGATACGCTCCAGACCACTCTTTGCTGCTTCCATCAGATCTGCACTGAAGTTCAACGGGCTTCTGTAATGAGCAGAAAGCATGAAGAAACGCAGCACCTGAAGGTCATATTTCTCACCAATCTCTCTAACAGTAAAGAAATTACCAAGAGATTTGGACATTTTCTTATTGTCAATATTTAAAAATGCATTGTGCAGCCAGTATTTTGCAAATGGTACCCCATTGGCTGCCTCACTCTGTGCGATCTCATTCTCATGATGTGGGAAGATCAGATCCTCACCGCCGGCATGAATGTCAATCTCGTCACCCAGGTATTTTTTGGACATCACAGAGCACTCAATATGCCAGCCCGGACGTCCCTGGCACCACGGAGACTCCCAGTACGGCTCACCGTCTTTTTTCGGTTTCCAGAGTACGAAATCCAGCGGATCTTCCTTCAGATCACCGGTTACCTGGATATTTCTGTGTCCGGCTTCCAGATCATCGATATTTTTATGGGAAAGTTTTCCATAATCTTTGAATTTTCTGGTGCGATAGTAAACGGTTCCGTCTGCTGCCGCATAAGCATATCCTTTTTCGATCAGAGTGCTGATCATATCCAGCATGCCCTGAATTTCCTGTGTTGCCAGCGGATGGGTAGTTGCCGGTTTTACATTCATGTCGTGCATGTCTTTTTTGCACTCTTCAATGTACTGCTGAGATACTTCCTCAGCACTGCGGCCTTCCTCGATTGCTTTTTTGATGATCTTGTCGTCCACATCAGTGAAATTGGATACATAATTTACTTCGTATCCTTTGTACTCCATATATCTGCGGACAGTATCAAACACGATCATCGGACGTGCATTTCCGATATGAATAAAGTTGTATACCGTCGGTCCGCATACATACATGCTCACCTTTCCTTCGTGTAAAGGTACAAATTCTTCTTTCTGTTTTGTCAGTGTATTGTAAAGTTTCATTCCATTTAAGCAGGTTGCCCCGCTCTCCTTTCTCATATATATTTCAGTTACTATTTCTTCATCAGAACAGCTGCCACGATCTCATTCATCTGATCTTTCTTTTCCTCAATATCCAGTACCAGGAAAAACTGATTGACCGCACGATACAGATTCTGACGTTCATCGGAGAAATTCGTGACATTTCGATCTCCGCTGAGATAATCCGTCAGAAAATGGATGCCGCTCTCCATGGCCATCAGCCATACCGCATAAACCATCAGTTCTTTTTCTTTCGCAGTCAGGATTCTTCCCATCTCGTGGCAGTATCCCTGCACATAACCGCGGAACAGATCAAGATCCAGCTCAATATTACCGAATTTTTCATCCTCGGTAAAGGTTGCTGCTCCGGCGCGTACGGCATCACCAAAATCCAGAATGGATGCTCCCGGCATCACAGTATCCAGATCGATCAGGCAAATTGCTTTTTTTGTATCACTGTCGATCAGCACATTGCTGTATCGGGTATCATTATGTGTAACGCGTTTCGGAATCTGCTTGGACTCCACTGCATCCTGAATCTCATTGAGTTTTTTGGAACGGTCCAGCACAAACTGAATCTGCTCCTGACAGTCAGAGGT
>CAVAFS010000420.1:0-3079 GCA_963587975.1 Bulleidia sp.
ATTCCATGGCAAAAGGTGGCGCTTTAACACAGAGAATTACATGTACAATGCATACAGGTACACATTGTGATGCACCGCGTCACGTTATGGAGTATGAGTTCGACGGCAGACGTGCTCGTTACACACATGAGATGCCGGCTGATGCTTATGCTGGACAGGCTATCGTTTTCAAAATCGATATCGAGCCTTGGGGACTGATCACAGACAAACATCTTGATGCATGTATGAAAGAGTACGGCCTTAAAGATGGCGATCTGAAAGGAAAAATCCTTTGCCTTAACTCCGGAATGCATCGTTACTTCGATGATTCCAAAGCTTACTATCATTATGCAGCAGGTACAGGTATCGACGCTGGTAAATGGTTTGTAAAACAGGGCGTTAAATGTGTAGCTATGGACGGACAGGCTCTGGATCATCCGCTTCACACAGCTATGGGTAACAACGGTATGACAAGAATGAACCTTCTTGGTGCTACAGGTAAGACAATCGTTGAAGAGTACAAAGAGCTCTTTGGTGAGGAGGCTTATGCTGAGTTCGATAAATTCGAGTACATCCGCATCCATGGTCAGGAAGCTTACGATGAGAAATTCGGCGAGTTAGAGAACATCGGAGTATGGGGAACATGGGAGCCATGTCATAAAGAGATGCTTGGTCATGGTATCGTTGGTGTTGAGAACCTTGGTGGTGATCTTGATAAGATCGTTCCAGGTAAATGGTTCGACTTCCACTGCTACCCAATCAGATGGTACATGGGTGATGGTTCTATGGCTCATCCGGTTGCTTATGTTGACGAAGAGAACATTGACCCGACTGTTCCAGATAGAAAATACAAATACTGCGGAACTGGTTATGGTGATGCTGAAGAGTACGGACTTAGCTGCCTTGATTACATTCAGAGACTGTTCAACCGCAACAAATAATTTGTTTTAGACAATATAATCCAGACGGGAATTTTCTCGTCTGGATTTTATGGGAATATTAGGAGGAAACTTAAAATGGATAACAAAGCATTAAAAAATAAAGTTATTATCACAGCTGCTGTAACAGGCGCTTGGCCAAAAAAAGAGAACAACCCGAACGTACCGATGACTCCACAGGAGATCGCTGATGACGTTTATGCATGCTGGAAAGCAGGCGCAGCAGTTGCTCATCTTCATATGAGAGATGATGAGGGTAACGGAACAATGGATACAGCTAAATTCGAAGAGACTGTAAACCTGATCCACACAAAATACCCGGATTGCGATATCGTATTAAACCTTACAACATCCGGAGATATCCACGCTGATGATGAGATCCGTGTTGCTCACGTTAAAAAATTAAAACCAGAGATGGCTTCTTATGACTGTGGTTCTATGAACTGGTTAAACAGCGGATTATTCTTAAATACACCGAAATTCTTAACAGATTGTGGTCTGTTATTCCAGGAGTTAGGTGTTAAACCAGAGATCGAGGCTTTTGATCCGGGTATGATCGGAAACGCTGCTTACTACATCAAAAAAGGCGTTCTGAAAACACCTGTACACTTCCAGTTCTGCATGGGATGTGCAAACGGTATCGCTGGTTCTATGAAAAACCTGATCTTCATGAAAGAGACAGCTGATGAATTAGTAGGAAAAGGAAACTACACATGGTCCTGCTTCGGTGTTGGACACAGCGCTATGGAAATGCTTTACGGTGCAGTAGCACTTGGCGGAAATATCCGTGTAGGTATGGAAGATAACGTTATGTACGCAAAAGGACAGCTTGCAGAGAGCAACGTTCAGTTCATCGAGAGAGCTGTTCGTGTTATCAAAGAGTATGGCAAAGAAGTTGCTACACCGGATGAGGCACGTCAGATCCTTGGCTTAGCTAAATAAGGAGACTTTTTCTTATGACCTGGGGAGCTTTATATATGTATTATCACTGCCCGAAATGCGGTATGAAATTTGAGTATGCGTTGGATGTTATGACAGAGTTCGGCGATGAATTCGGTTTCTGCCCGGAGTGCCATGTCATGGGTGTCTATGAAAAAGAGGGTGCCCGTCAGGTAGATGATAACGAATACTTTGAAGTAGAGTAGGAGAGAAACACGATTGAAATCGAAAAGATTTTGGTCGTGTTTCTTTTTTTGTGCTCTGAAAGACCTGGATTACATAAATTATGATGGAAATGATTTTGATTGTATACAAATTTGTGCCATAAATAGTTTGCATTGTATACATTTTTATGGCATAATATGTTATATATTTGACATCGTGCAAAATGTGAAATATGCAATGCGTTGAAAAGCATAAAGACAGGAGTAGAAGAATAGAATGGCAGTAATTAAAAGGGTATCCCTGGTTGATCAGGTATATGAAAAGTTACGGGAGAGAATTGTACAGCTGAAAATTCCATTTGGAAGCAAGCTGAATGTAAGTAAATTACAGGAAGAGTACGGTGTCAGTTCCACACCGGTGCGTGAGGCATTGAACCGTCTGTTGAACGAAGGATTAATTGAATTTGAAAATAACGTAGGTGCGAGAGTCATCGATATCACGGAAGAAGATGTACGTGAGATCCAGGAGATTTCTTTCGCATATCAGATGCTGGCTGCAAGAAATGCACTGCGTGATGGGGATGCACAGCAGATGGCAGATGAAATCGGAAAATATATTGAGGAGTACCGTTCTTCTAACGGTGTCATTGAGAGCTGCAGATGCATCCGTAATATCATGGATGTATTTTACAAAAATTCCAAGAATGAGATGCTGATGACAAAAGTAACATCCATGACAGGAATGGATGAGATTTTACATGCGCTGTTTGCAATGCCGAGAGAAAAAGGTGGCAGTGGCGGACAGTACCATTCCGGTATCACATACTTTGAACAGATCCATGAGGCTGTGGCCAATAAAGACTTTTCCAAGATCTGCGATGGCCTGGAGGCTCATCAGTTGTGGTCACGAGGTTACATTCTGAAAAACCTTGAGACTGTGAAAAGCAGATTTTAAATTTTAATATAAGACGAAATGAGAGAATCTTTTCTCTGCGGCTAGTCGCTCGTTACCCTCATTTCACGGCGGTTTCATCGCGCTCGTTCTCAGCTCCTATAAAA
>CAVAFS010000421.1:0-2407 GCA_963587975.1 Bulleidia sp.
TCTATATGTTTGGTCCCGGTCGACATCAGAAATCAGATGCAGATCAGCCCAAATACAAAGCCGGTGTATACACATCTTCCATTCAGTTTGAAGGGCAGACACTGGATGTGCAGGTTGTCGTGGATGAAAATCACATTAATTCTGTGTCCTTTGTCAATCTGAATGACACCGTAGCGACGATGTATCCGCTTATGCAGTCCTCCATGGACAGTATCAGCGAGCAGGTCTGCCAGACACAGTCCGTCGACAATATTTCTTACTCGGAAGAGAATCAGTATACCGCTTCCATGCTGTTAAACGCCGTCGAGTCCGCGTTAAACAAAGCTGTCGTCTCGGATGCGGATACCTCGGAATGAATTGCAGATATCACAGAACCAACGATATACAGACAAAAGCCATGGACAGATTATGTTTTCCGCTAATCTCTCCATGGCTTACTTTCTTACCTCTTCCTTAATCGGATTAAAAAACAACATCACAGAAGCACAAAATATTCCTTTTTCACAGGTACACTGAAATGCTCCCTGATATTTTTCTGCCACATCCGCTACATTCTGCAGGCCCCATCCATGCAGTCCCTTTTCCTTTTTAGATGTCTCCGGAAGTCCTCTTTCCGGTAATTCCGTCTGTATACACGGATTTTCCACCTGTATAAGCAAAAACTTCTGTATTTTCCGCATGGTAATTTTTATGTCGGACTCCTGCCGTGGCAGCTTTTCCACCGCTTCTATGGCATTATCCACCAGATTCGAAAGCACGGTACACACGTCCGTCTCCAATATACCTGCATCCTTCCAGAATTCCGCATTGATCTGATACGTCATGTGTCTGTCCCGCATTATCTGTGCTTTGCTGTTCAGCACCACGTCGATCAGTTCCACACCCGTCCATGAAATTTTTCGCATGGACTGGATCGGTTCACTGATATCCGAAATATATCCCTTGGCCTCCTGTACACGATTTTCTTCCAGCAACTGATACAACGTATTCAGATGATTGTTCAAATCATGATACAGTTTGGCATTCCGATTGTACATTTCATTCAGACTCTGGTACTTTTCCTCCAGAAGCTCCCGTTTCATCGTCTCTGTTTCGATACGCTGTTTCTTTCCACTCAGATCAAGATCAAGCAGTAACACAAAAAAGGCGATCACCAGTCCCGCAAGCAGGAGCAGGCTCCATTTCAGGCCAGCCCTCAATTCCCAGTTCCATACAATATCCAGCACCTGTTCGTAGCAGATGATTCCAGCCACAGCCACGAAAAATACTTTCAGCATTTTACTTTTTACCAGGCTCATCCGAGCCACCGTCCGGCGGCACAGCACCAGCGCAGCCATCTCCACCGCCCAGGTTCCAAGCAGAAAACCTATCTGTATCTGTCCTTCGGAATCGAAGACTGCATCTGCACGCATCCCCAGAAATCGTTCCTGAAATAAAACTGCCATTCCAAACAGTTTCCAGCTTCTCTTCAGTACACTGGCAAACAGCGTCATAGAAAGAATTCCAAAGGATTCCTCCCGCACCAGATACCAGCCTCCAATGCATACGACCATGCATTTTATCAACAGGCACATTACCCCAAAATGATTTAAACGGCAGATCAGTGTCCCCATGCAGGCACATAAAATCGCAGCTGCGATCATCTGTTTTTTCTTTTTCTGTCGATACAGCCTGCAGATCAGATCAAAATACAACACATATTCCGTGCTGTCCGTCAGTATCTGTATCAGATAAATTACCGCACTCATATATTTTTGCTCCACAATGTCTGTAATGCAATCTTCGTCTCACTCAGCCGTCCGCGGCTGACCGGAAGCTTTTCTCCGTTATCCAGCTCCACCTCATCTCCCTGAAACAATGAAATATGAAGCAGATTCACAATGCACCCACGATCCACAAACACAAATTCCTCCGGATCCAGTTCCTGATACACCTGATTCAGGCTCTTCCGCTCCCGAATCACTTCCCCCTGTTTCAACGTAAACACACTGTTTTTTCCATCTTTCTGAATATACAGAATCCGCCGATATGGTACTTTTTCCATATGGCTTCCCTGGGTGATCCGATAGCTGGACTCCGTCTGCATGTGAATCATCTGTAATGCATCTTTCAACGCCTGCCGCAGCCGCTCCTCCAGCATATTTTTCGGAATGTAACGAAACACACCATACTCATATGCATCCACCGCATATTTCATATGAGATGTCACAAAGATCAGCACCACTTCCGGCAGATACCTCCGAATGATGCCCGCAAGTTCCATGCCGTCCACTCCCGGCATCTCAATATCTGACAGGATCAGATCAAACTGCGTGCCCTCCTGCAGATCAAATTTCAACAGTTCACTTTTTTCATAAGTCTGAAGGCTGACAGGTTCCTTCTCCTGCTCCATAAACGTCAAAACCTG
>CAVAFS010000422.1:0-2114 GCA_963587975.1 Bulleidia sp.
GAATTCATATGAGAAACGCAGAAAGCAAAAAATTAACATTTACAAACACAGGAGTTGATAGTAAATATCGTTGCAACTTATGTGGACACCTTACAAAAGGTTACGGCCAGCGTTGTCCGCAGTGTGGAACAGTTGCTTCTCTTTACACAGCAACAGACGTGACTTTCGATGTTACTTCTTACAAATAGGAAGTAGCTGATAAATCAGCAATTTTCAAATACCAACATAAATACCAAACCTTCTTCCATATGGAAGGGAAGCCATATGGAGAAAAACCTAACTCTTTATATACTTTGTCCGAAGTATGAAACAAAAAAGAAGCGGCGATGTGCCGCTTCTTTTTTTCTACAATTTAATTTAAAAAGAATTAGATTCTGTTGAAAAACAGTGTGAACATTTATTTGTAATTCTTTCTTACAGTGCGGATAAATCCAGTTTATCAAATTCCTCTACCAGACTTTGTGCAATGCCTGTAATGATCTCCAGATCACGCTGTGTACGGCCTTCCAGGTTTAATACCATAACCGGATCATGCAGAGAAGCTCTCAGAAGCATCCAACCGGTGCAGACACCGCTGAAGCGGATACGAACACCTTCATAAGATTTTGGAAGCTCAAAACCAGACGCAGAGGCGTTGTTTTTGAAGGTCTCCAGTACAGATGCTCCGTATGCGTGGAAATCTTCTGCCAGAATCGGGAAACGTACCTCGCGATCTGCGTATTCTGTGCAGAGATTGGTGATAAAGTGGTCGATGGTCTTGCCCTCTCGTTTTGCTTTCGCAACAGCAATGACAAGTTTGACAGCCAGATAAGCACCGTCATCCAGATAATAGTTTTCTTTCAGACAGCCATGACCGGATGTCTCCATAGCCAGTGGACTTACGATTCCTTCCGCATTTAATTCCTTACATTTATTAATAACATTTTTATAACCACGCATATAACATAAATGTTTCAGACCGAGATCTTTCTCCAGAAAATCTGTCAGACGGTCGGAAGTAACGGAATCTGTAATAATTGTGCTGCCCGGGTAATCCGGTGCAAGGATCGCTGCGATCATGGCGATAATGGAATCGCGGTTGATCGGTGTGCCATCGGATAATACAGCGGACATACGGTCTACATCTGTATCAAAGATCAGACCAAGGTCAGCGCCTGCCGCAACAGTGGCATCACAGATCGCTTTCATAGCCTCTTTATTTTCTGGGTTCGGAATATGGTTTGGGAAGGTTCCGTCCGGATCAAGGAAGTTGCTTCCTGTGGTATCTGCACCAAGTTCGTCCAGTACTTCTTTTACAAAGAAACCGCCTGCGCCATTTCCGGCATCAACAACGATTTTTAATCCTTTTAACGGCTCGTCATAGTTTTCGGCCTGTACACCGTCACAGATCTTCATGCACAGGTTTGCACTGTACAGAGAGATCAGCTCAAACTCGGTAAAACGGTTGCTGTCTGTCGGCAGTGGCTGCTCCAGTACTGCTGGATCCATGCTGTCAGCAAGTCCTGCAGCAATCTCAAGAATGACAGTGATATCATCATGTTCCAGTCCGCCTTCGTGGTCAAAGAATTTCAGACCGTTACGGTTGAATGGCAGATGGCTCGCGGTGATCATGCAGGCACCGTCATATCTTGTTTCCGGATAGACAATGGACATGAACATCGCCGGTGTGGAAGCCATGCCACAGTCGGATACATAGATGCCTTCATCTAACATACCGCGGATCGCCTGTTTTTTGATCTCAGGACCGGTAATTCTGGAATCGGTACCGACACCAACGATACATTCCTCCGGGGCGATATTTTTTTTCTTTAACAGCCAGATGGCAAATGCACGTCCGATCAGGTAAGCTGCTTCAGAGGTGAGGTTTACATGCTCGCCCTCAATGCCCTCGCAGGCAATACCACGGACGTCACTGCCGTTTTGCAGTTTCATTAATTCTGTTTTTGTAATAGACATAGGTTTTCTACTCCTTTTACAGTGTCATACGGATTGTTCCGTACACATTATTTCCTGTAAATTATAATTCAGATAGAAGGGGAATACAAGCGTTACGAGTGAAGGTTTCTGGAAGAAAAATGAAAAGAGATAAAGGAGATTGAAGGGCTGTGAGAGAA
>CAVAFS010000423.1:0-7833 GCA_963587975.1 Bulleidia sp.
GCATAAAAACTCTCCAACGTGTTGCTGCCATTTAATTCTACCAGTATACGGGAAACACCGATATTTTTATAAGTGGCGATATTGTCATGATCAAAAACCCTGGAAAAGAAAGCGGTATAGCTTTGCTGGATGGCCTGACCGAGATTGCCGATAATACAGGAATTACTGATACCGATCTGGACATTCGGGCGGAATTTGTGGATCATCTGTGTGGCTTCTGTGATCAGGGAAGAGAGGGCATAGTCTGACAGTTCATTATAGGTGATCATGACAAGGATGCCGCTTTTGTATGCGGTTGCCGTATTGACGATATTGTTATTAAAATAATTGAGCAGGTTGATATTATACTGCTTTAAGTAATCGGTCGGCAGGAAAAGTTCATCATCTTCCGCACAGTAAAGGCAGGTTACATATTGTAAAAAGTGCGGGTTGATCTCCGAGATTAACCGTACCTTTTCGCTTGGTGAAATGTCTGCCTGTACAAGGGAGGCAATTTTATTTTGCAGACTCTGGCGCTGGTCAAAATTGATCCGGTATTCCATGATCTGTGAGATCAGCAGGGAATAAGGGGTTTTACAGTTGATGAAAATGACAGGCAGGTTTGCTTCATTACAGATGTCCTTTGCTTTTTGCGGGATATCGCTGATGTTTTCGTCGGTAACAATCAGTGCGGACGCATTGATCTTGATCAATTGCCGGATCAGGGCAAAAATATAATCTTCATCATTTCTTCCATGGTAAAAGGTGGTCAGGTAAATGTCCCTTGGGAATACCTGGATATTGGAATCCAGTTCTGTAATGAGGTTATCATAAACCGTTACATAGTGGACAGAATTTGAAATTCCGCCAGTTCCTGCCACAATCCGGTAGCCATCCATGATATCCAATTTCAAAACATCTGAAACCGTTATGCTGTTCATATAATTTTCCCCCGTAAGTTTATTTGTTATGTATATTTTATAGTGCGAATCCAAAAATCTCAAGGATAATTGTAAAATTTACAAAAATAAGGCAATATTCCTGTTGGATACAACAAAGACATAACTTTTTGACTTTGCTATACTAAAGTAAAGAAATGTCAGAAGAAAAATGGGAGGTATGAGATGGCAGGAAAGAATGTAGAGGCGTTTGCCTTGAAACCGACACCGGCAAATGAAAGAAAGTCCATGCTGGATATGGTATGGGTACAGGCCGGTTGTGTAATCTGTATCCCGACATTTATGTTGGGTGCATATCTGGCAGAAGGAATGTCAACCTGGATGGGAATCGCATCCGGTGTAACGGGATATTTATTAACTTTGATCTTAATGATCGTACTGGGCATGCAGGGGGCAGACCTTGGGGTACCAACCTGTGCCATTGCCCCGTCCACTTTTGGAACCAATGGAACCAGATTACTTGTTAGTTTGCTGTTTGCAATATCATTGATGGGATTTTTTGGCCTGCAGGTTAATGTCTGTGGAGAAGCTTTTGCAAACCTTGTAAATACTCAGTTAGGTCTGCATCTTTCGGTTAAGATATCGTCATTGATCTGGGGAATCATTATGTCCCTGATCGCCATTAAAGGTATGGAAGGATTGAAGATCTTTGATAAACTTTCTGTTCCACTTTTGTTTGTAATCATGTTCCTTGGACTGATCCTTGCAATCCGTCAGTTTGGAACTGCCGGTATTTCTGCAAATGAAGTAACAAGCCCGACGATGTCCTTTATGGATGGCGTTGCGTTATCGTTTTCTTTCTTCTCTGCCATGGCATTTACAGCAGCGGATGTGACAAGATGGCAGAAAAACCGGAAAGATACGGTAAATTCTTCTATCTGGGGACTGATGCCTGCGGGAATCGCAACCTGCGTCATTGGTGTACTGCTGACCAGGATTACCGCAACATATGATATCAGTCTTGTGCTTGCAAAGGTAGGCATGCCGGTTCTGGGACTGGTTGTGATCGTATTGGCTTCCGTATCCACAAATTCTCTGAATGCATACTGTGGCGGACTGGATACTATCATGACTTTCAACCTTCCGGACAACCGGAGAAGGGAAGCAACGGCAGCGGTATGTGTGGTAGGTGTTATTCTTGCACTGACCGGAATTTTAGATTATATCGAGACGTTCTTGAACTGGATCTGCTTCCTTGGGGCACCGGTAGCAGGCGTCATGATCGCGGATTATTGGATCGTCGGAAAAGGAAATCCGAAGTGCTGGCACAAGATCGAGGGATGGAACTGGCTTGGATGCATCGTGGCAGTTGTTTCCATGGTCATTGCACTGTTTATTCCATTTGGTGTGTTTAACATGAACGGTGTAGTGGTTGCCATTATCCTGTATGTGATCGCGGAACGGTTTTTCCCTTCAAAATCACGAGTGGCAGATGGTGGAATTGAAAAATATATGAAACAGGAAACAGAAGCGGAAGAGTAAGGAGAAGAAACATGAGAAAATTATCAAAACAGGAAATCATTGATATATTGTATGGATGCACAATCGTAGGAACCGGTGGCGGCGGAGACCTAGAACTGGGGCTTGAAACCATGCAGCAGGACTTTGACGAAGGAAAAGACCTGTATATGGCAGATCCAGAGGAAGTATCGGCAGATGCTTATGTGGCAGTCCCGTATATGTGTGGTTCCCCGGCATCATTAGACGGCGGTGGGGATGCATACGCACACCTTCCACAGCTTGGATATCCGGAATCTCTGCTGGCATTCCGTACACTGGAAGACTATTTTGGAAAGAAATTTTACGGTGCGGTATCTACGGAACTGGGTGGAGCAAATACCGCCTATGCGCTTCATGCTGCATGCCAGCTTGGCGTACCGATCGTGGATGGAGATCCGGCGGGCAGAAGTGTTCCGGAACTGCAGCACAGCACCTTTTATGTAAAGGACATTCCAATGGCTCCGATGGCCCTGGCAACCCAGTTTGGCGATGCCGTTATCGTAAAAGACATTGTGGATGACCTGCGGGCAGAAGATATCGTGAGATCCATGGCGGTTGCAAGTGGAAATAAGATCGGTGTGGCAGACCATGCGATCACAGGAGAGCAGCTTCGGGCATCTATCATCCCAGGGACACTGACCATGGCATTAAACCTTGGAAAAGCATTGCGGGAAGCAAAAGCGAAGAATGAAAATGTGGCAGAAAAATTATGCGAGGCTGGAGATGGAAAAATTTTGTTCCAGGGTGTGGTGACAAGCACCCCATGGGAGGAAAAAGAAGGTTTTATTTTTGGCGAGATCAATCTGGATGGACAGGGTGCATTTGCGGGAGACACTTACAAAGTATGGTATAAAAATGAACATCTGATTTCCTACCGGAACGGACAGGTGGATGTGAGTGTGCCGGATCTGATTTGTGTCATTGATAAGGATGGAACACCGGTCACAAACCCACATGCAGAAGTTGGTCAGGAGCTGACAGTATTTGCACTCCCGGCACCGGAAATCTGGAAAACAAAAAGGGGACTGGAAGTATTTGGACCGAGAAGTTTTGGGTTTGATTTTGACTATGTACCGTTTCAGGAGAAATAACGAGCATGAAAGATAGAGACATGTTACAGACAATCAAGGATCTGGTGGCAATCCCAAGTGTTACGGATGCAGAACCGGAGGGAGATTTCCCATTTGGAAAGGCAGTGCATGATGCATTGGAATATGTACTTTCTGTATGTGAGTTCTTTGGCTTCCGTACGAAAAAATGTGGCAATTATCTGGGCTATGCGGAAATCGGACAGGGCGAAGAACTGATGGGAATCCTCTGCCATCTGGATGTAGTTCCACCCGGAAATGACTGGGATTATGATCCGTTTACCGCAACGCTGGTGGATGGAAAACTGTATGGGCGCGGTGTCATGGATGATAAAGGACCTGCCGTATGTGCGATCTATGCACTGAAGGATATCCTTGCTTCCGGGAAAGAATTAAACAAACGTGTCCGGATCATTTTTGGCTGTCAGGAAGAAACCGGCGACTGGATAGATATGGAATATTATAAAGCACAGGAAGAGATCCCGGCCTTTGGGTTTACCCCGGATGCAGATTTCCCACTCATCTATGGGGAAAAAGGAATCCTAATGCTCCAGTTATCCATGGAAAAAGAGGATGCCGGATTTTTGGAAGTTTCCGGAGGGGAGGCACCGAACATGGTGCCGGATTTTGCAAAAGCAGTCGTAAAAACAGGCACAGGGGAAGGAATTTCCCTTACAGCGAGAGGAATCGCGGCACATGGCAGTACTCCGGAAGATGGGGAAAATGCGATCTCAAAATTAATGGAAGAGATCAAACAGCAGGGACTTTCCTGCAGATTTGCAGATTTCTATAATGAACAGATCGGCTTTTCCTTAACCGGCGACAAAATGGGTGTAGACCTTCAGGATGAGGCAAGCGGAGCGTTATCCTTTAATGTCGGACTGATTGGGATGGATGAAAAGCAGGTATTTATAAAAGTTGACATCCGCTATCCGGTTACGGAGCAGAAAGAAAAAGTAATATCCATCATTCGGGAGAAAGCAGCTTCCTGGGATGTCACTGTTTCAGAGATCACCAGCATGAAGCCGGTATACATGGATAACAATGACGCGGTCATCACAAAACTGATGGATGCATACCGGGAAATCACCGGGGATGATACACTGCCACAGGTAATGGGCGGGGGAACTTATGCCCGGGCAATGGATCACATCGTGGCATTTGGTCCAGTGTTCCCAGGACGGGAATGTACGGAGCATCAGAAAAACGAGTATATTTATTATGAAGATTTAGAAAAAGCCAGGGAGATATACCGTCTGGCCATTGAAAAGTTAGCTACCTGTTAGAGAAAGCTGTGGAAAGGAGATTCGTATGCTTAATTTAATGTGTCTGGATCCGGTAACCTATGCAACAACGAAGGAAGAACTGGCATATATCAGCAAATATCTGAATAAAGATACGAAGCTGATCGTGGATGGAATCAAAGAAGGTCCTTATACGATTCAGTGTGAATATGATGAAGCAATGGCACAACCAGCAGTAATCAAACTGTGCCAGAAAGCGGAAAGTGAAGGTATTCAGGGGATTTTTGTAAATTGCTTTGGAGATCCGGGCGTTCGTGCAGCAAGAGAAGTCGTGAAGATTCCGGTATTTGGTGGTTTTGAGCCGGTAATGAATATTGCTTTGGGTGTAGGTGACAAGATTGCTATTTTGACTGTCCTGGATAATGTGCTGCCATTGATCAATAATAATGTGGCAAAGGCAGGGCTGAAAGATCGGGTGGTATGCGTGAAAAGCGTCGGTATACCGGTTGAACAGCTTACACAAAAAGAAAAATTGATTGCAGCCTTGGTAGAGCAGGGAAAGAAAGCCATTACTGAAAATGATGCACAGGTAATTGTGCTTGGGTGTACGGCCATGATCGATGTTGCAGAAGAAGTAGAACAGCAGTTAAAAATGGCAGGATATGATGTGCCGGTTTTGGAAGCTGCCCAGACAGGGGTAAAAATGGTAGAATTATTTGCAAGTATGGAGATTTCACATAGTCGTTTGACATACCGACAACTTCCACAATAAACAAATAGAGAACAGAAAATGATGGGGTATCTCGGATTGGAGATACCCTATCCGTTTACTCATGTGCCAGTCTTAATACCCCAACGGAATAATAAAATCACCTTCTGACTTAGTAGCAGACTGTTCAATAGAAATACAATCCGATAAATCAACGATAGTATTCTGATCTGTAATACCAAAAATACGGTAAGATCCATCTGCAATAATTCCAGCCTTTCTGGTGGAAGATGGGATTTTTGTCAATTCTTTTGTCTGGCAGTTTTCGAGATAGAAGCCCATACAATTTTCACTGATCTGATTCGTTTGAATTGTGATAGTGCTGTCCTTTGATAAATGTATGGAATTGGTATGGTACACTAAATCATTGGTCGTTATTGTCAGGTTGGTATCAAAAGTCATTTCCTGCGCGGAATAGTTGGAAATATAAACATAGTATTTTCCGGTATCTGCAGTACAAAATGTTTCATCAAAGGAGAGGACATCATTCAGCGTATCTAATTTGTTGTAGGTTCCGTTATAAATATAACCGATTTCGTAATTACTATCGGTAGTATCTGTTTCACCGGAAAATGATACAATCTTATTCTTTTCAATTTCATTGTCCGGATCGAGAATAACCATTTCATGATCGGATAATTTGATTGTCTGATTTTCAGCAGTGGCCGTTTTGCGGACGGATATATTGGAAATATTTTCTAATTTTGCAATGGAATCTTCGGACAGCAAGTCACAATGCAGGGAAGTTGACCGGTTCACCGTGATGATCAAGGCCAACGCACACAGGGCAGCAGCACTTGTAAAAACAATGCGCGAAACTAATTTCGCATGAGATTTTTTATTGCCCTGTTTTTCAAGGTTTGTAAGAATATCTTCTTCTAAATGTTCCGAGAAACGGATTTGCTGAAATGCATTTTTATAAATATTACGATCCATAGTAGTCACTTCCTAACATATCTTTTAATTTTTTGCGTGCACGATCTAACCGGGTTCCGATGGTAGCTTCCTTTTCATGCAGAATAGCGCTGATTTCCTTTATGGAATAGCCTTCATAATAAAAAAGATGAATGGGGATTCGGTATTTGGGCTCTAAGGCCAGAACAGACCGAATTAAATCGTAATCTTTTTCCTGCATAGCGGTATTTTCTTTTAGAAAATCGCTACGCCTGCTAATCCAGAAACTTTTCAGGTGGTTTTTACTTTTGTTAATGGCAATGCGAAAAAGCCATGCGCGTAAATGTTCTTCGTTTTCAAATTCTTTCTTGCTTTTTACCAATTGGAGAAAGACTTCCTGCGCAATATCTTCAGCGTCAGCGGTATTTTTGGTATAAGTATACGATAGCATTGCAACGTGCCTGCTATACTTATTCACGATGTCTGAAATGTTGTAATTATAAATCTTCATATTTTTTACTCCTGTTATTATATATACAACTGGCAGGGCAGATATTTTTCAAATAAATGGATAAAATTGATTTAAGTTTTATGATTGGATGTATTTGTGTTATGATAACATAAATTGATATTCTGGGTGGAAAGATTAGGTTATTGTTGGAGAGATATTAATTTTTCACTACTTGTCTATCAAATATTAGATATGATATAATTAACAAACCGTGATAAATATATACATATGTACTAAAAATGTAATAGTTTAAAATATAGAATAGAGACAGAAGATAGGAGAAGAAATGATAACAAAGAACGATGTTATCCATTTTTATACGAAATACAAAGAAAATCTGAAAAAAGAAGAGTGTGTGACTGCGGAACTGATGCAGGCTGGAAATCAGGAAAAGTGGGTAGAAAAGTTAAAACAGAAGTTTCGGATTATGCGGCAGCTTTATATTAAAAATGAAGCGATGCTGAACATGTATGTCCGACCTTTTGTTGAGGAAAGAGCGGAACTGACGGAGGAAGTGGCGAAAACTTTTGTGGAGCAGATCCGACTGGCCTGACAAGAGGGATTCGAGGACAATCTGTCTATGATGGAGATGGCGGAAGCACTGGTGCCTTATTTTAAAGAACATGGTCCGGTGGATTATTATATCTGGGATCTGAGCCTGCTTGGCATTTTTTACAATGGATCTTCTGAGACGGAAGAAGGAAGAAAAGCCTATGATTATTTTTCACAGGCGAATCAGTTTGTGGATCGCTATTTTGAAATTTCAGATTTTGAAGTGAGAAAACGTTTGATTTACTCTTTTTATAACCGTCCGATCGTATTGGTGAATTTCCTGTTGGCAGATGAGGATGAACTGAAACGGGAACTGGATGAAGCGGAGAAGTTTTTC
>CAVAFS010000423.1:7843-10634 GCA_963587975.1 Bulleidia sp.
ATGTACATGTGCGTGCTCTGGATGGAGAGCGGTTTGATTTTGATGGTCTGCTGGAAGAATTGAATTATGACGTATTTGGAAATTATGTCATGAGTCATACGCGGGAAACCGCAGATCGAGAGTTCCTTGCCCGTGGAGAGCAGATTTTAGCAGTTTATTATGAACAGGAGCTTGCGAAAAATCCGAATCCATATGCAATGCCGGATGAAATTTACTGTTATTATAAGCGGACGTTATTCTTTTTAGGAAAAATTGACTGTACGGAGTTTTTAGAAGATTATAAGGCATTCTGTGATTACAGTCTGTCCAATGACAAGCTGGAACATCCGGATGGATTCTGGGATAGTAAACTATTTCAGGTAGCAGTGAATCATCTGCCTGGAATCTTACAGTGCCTGAATCTTTACGGAGAGGAATATCATGGTGATCCGTTGTTGCGACGCAAATGTGTGGAGGCGTATCTGACGGTTATCCGGCAGCTTCCGAGAACCGGAAATTCCAGATTTGTGAATGATGTTATGACCCGGTCATTATACGGCTTTCTTGAATTACTGACTGTTGGAGATGCGGCATCGGATATTTTGATCAATGTCATGTTAAACAGGGATGAGATCACACTGATTCATTCACAGATGGTAAGTCAGATTGCAGATTTGCTGCTGCAGGCAGTTTTTGAGGAAAGACCGGGATTGCTGATCGGTGTATTAGGCTGTCAGACAGTAGTGGAAGTACTTGAAAAAAGAGAACAGATTACAGCCTTTGTATCACAGGCAGCAAAGCTTTTTGATATCGGCAAATTAAAAGATGCGGATATCGTAAATAAACAGTCACGCCAGCTTACGGATACAGAGTTAAGGCGTATTTATATGCATCCGGTTGCAGGAGCTAAAATTGTGCAGAAGATTCCGGCATTGGAACAGTTTCGTGATGTGATTCTGGGACATCATAAATCCTGGGATGGAACAATGGGATATCCAGCAGAATTTGATAACACAGTATCTTCGGATCGTTTTCTGATTGAACTGATTCATATCAGTGACTGTATGGATGCTGCTACCGATTTTATCGGACGAAGCTATAAGCGGCAGAAGACATTTGACGAATGCATGGAAGAATTAGTGCAGGGAAAAGGAACTTTATATGCACCAGTGCTTGTTACACTGATTGAAGAAAATCGCGAACTTCAGAAAAATTTAAGAGAACTTTTGAATAAAGGTCGAATTCGTACTTATTATGAAGTGTACGGGATTGCGGTGGAAGAAAATCTGGAGCAGGATGAAAGTTACATACAAACACATGCTTCTTATCAGCAGATAGATACTTATCTGGAGAATAGTCAGGATGAAAAGGAGCAGCTGATCAATATGCTGCATGCAAGCAGTCAGGAAAACTATGATTTTGTTCGTGCTATGGTCCGGCAGTCATTGTTGACGTTGTATGTGGAATTGCGAAGTGGCAGATATCGTGTATTTTCCAGAGGTACACAACGGTTGTTTGCATTTTTACCTGATGGAAAATACCAGGATTTTCTGGAACAATATTTAGAAAAAGTAGTATATCCGGAGGACTGGGAAAAAGTAAAATACCAGCTGAATCTTTCAGAACTGATCCATACACTTGCCCGAAAAGACGGAAATTATGAGTGTGAAATGCGTGTACTGTTGGATGGTGCATACCGTTGGGTAAGTTTTCGATTTGTGAAGATTGAGGAAGAAAATATCATACCGCGGACGATGGCTGTGACTGTAACCGACGTGCAGGAAAGACATAGCCGCAGTGACCAGCTGGAAGCAGTGTTGAAAGACGCCTATGAGGCAGCTACGGAAGCAAACAAGGCAAAAAGTGTATTTTTGAGTAGTATGTCCCATGATATACGGACGCCGATGAATGGTATTATCGGTATGACACAGATTGCAATGCAGCATCTCGATGATCCGGATCGTGTGAGAGATTGTCTGGAAAAAATTGACAGTTCTTCCAGATACTTGATGGAGTTGATCAATGAAGTGCTGGATATGTCACGGATTGAGAGTGGGAAAACGATTCTTCATGAAGAACCGGTACAGCTGCGCAAACTGGTCAGTGAAGTTGTGGATGTATGCAGACCGGATAGCCTGGCCATTCACCAGAAAATGATAGTGGATATTGAAAAAATAGGCGAGGATTGTGTCATGGTCGATCCGGTTCGTATGCGTCAGGTGTTTACCAACATATTAGGAAATGCTGTGAAATACACACCTGCAGGCGGAACTGTACAGATCAGAGCACACTGCATTTCTGAAAATACAGCAGACGGGAACTGTTATCAGTTTGAAATACAGGATAACGGAATCGGAATGTCTGAAGAATTTCAGCAGAAGCTTTTTGAACCGTTTGCCAGAGAAGATAACAGCATGACAAATGCAACACAGGGAACTGGTCTGGGGCTTTCCATCGCCAAATCAGTTATTTCCATGATGGGTGGAACCATAGAAGTAGAAGGTGCGCAGGGGGTGGGTACAAAGTTTGTGATCACACTTCAGCTTTTGCAGGCGGAAAAACCAAAGGAACTGTCAGGTATCAAGAATCCAGAGTTTGTGTTTGATGGTTGTCGTGTCCTGCTTGTGGAAGATAACGAGATTAACCGTGAAATAGCCTGTGAACTTTTAAAATCCAGAGGCTTGATTGTGGAGACTGCAAAAAATGGAGTAGAAGCAGTAGAATGTTTTAGAAACAGTAAAAATGGATATTATAAGTTGATTCTTATGGATATTCAAATGCCTGTTCTTAACGGTTATGAAGCCACCAGAAC
>CAVAFS010000424.1:0-5741 GCA_963587975.1 Bulleidia sp.
GGTAAGTGCTGTTTTCCCTTGCTTACTTCTTATAAAATATTTAATAGGCTTTTATATGCGCCAGCTGTCCTGCCACCATTCCGATTTTCTGCGGTTCCACGCCCATCGGAATCAGCTCGAACAGATCAGAAACCTGACGGAACGCATTCTCCGGATTACGGTACATTGCAGCCTGCGGAAGTTCTGTCATAAGCAGATTTTCCGCTTCTTCATTTTGAAATACATCCTTTAAAAATGCATTCTGGTCATACGGACATCTCACATTCTGCTCCGGAACATATGTATTACGATAAGTTCCGGCATTCAGTTCCAGAATCTGCGCTGTTCCCGGCAGTTTTAATACTGCACTGCAGCCAAACGGAACTTCCACACAGATTGCAATCTCACCGCAGTCCAGTAACTGATATTCCACTTCATATTTTCCAGAAATGGAATCATACTGTCCCTTCACATGCCGTAAAAACGGACTGATCACAGGTGCGATTTCGGCCTGGCGAAATCCATTTTTTCCCGGACGGATGCCCGCCATATATTTGTACATAAATTCACACACACAGCCATATGCATAATGATTCAGACTGTTCATTCCCATCGGATTCATGCTGCCATCCGGCAAAATGGAATTCCAACGCTCCCAGATGGTGGTTGCTCCCTGATTTACCTCATACAGCCAGCCCGGATAATCCTCATTCCGCAAAAAGTGGTAAGCGAGATCTCCTTTTCCACACTTTGCAAGTGTCTGGCACAGGATCGGTCCACCGGCAAATCCGCCACGAATCTTGTATTTATCCCGTCTCAGCTGCTTCACAAAATCAGCAGCCAGCACGTCATAATCCCGGTATACCTCAAAATTTACAGCCAGCACATAAGCGGTCTGTGTATTTACCGTGAGATGACCTTTGGGAGAAAAATATTCATCCAGCAGGTATTGTTTCTGGTTTTCTTCCAGTTCCAGATATTCGGTGTATTCCGATTTTTCCAGAATCTGCGCAGCTTTCCGCAGCAGTTTCAGACTGTTGTAATAATACATGCTGGCCATATATTCATCCGGCGTACTTCCCTTGAACTCCTGTTCGCTGAATCCATCCAGCGCCAGCCAGTCTCCAAACTGGAAACCATCTGTCCAGAGACCATATTTCCGGCCACATGTTTTTTCAATCTGACTGCCGACGTAATCCACCCAGTCCTTCATCATCGAGTAACATTCCTGCAGCAATTCCTGATCCTGATAAAATTCCCACATGACGGAAGGCAGAATCGTTGCAGCATCACCCCAGCCCGCAGCCGGATCACACAAAATGAAACTTTCCGGAACATACGCCGGCATACCGCCGCCCCGATGCATCTGTGCCGTTCGCATCATCCACATAAATTTACGGTAAAATGCTTTTGTATCCATATTGTAGGAAGCCGTTGACGCAAAAATCTCTGCATCCCCGGTCCAGGCCAGACGCTCATCTCTCTGCGGACAATCCGACGGAATATCCAGGAAATTACTCTTCTGTCCCCAGACGCAATTCTGGAATAACCGGTTTATTTTTTTATCATCTGTCTCCAGATACCCAGTATCTACAAGGTCAGAGTACAGCACCCACGCGGAAAAATCTTTCGGTTTTATCTTTCCCGTCATTCCGTCAACTTTCACATAACGGAAGCCAAAAAAGGTAAAGTGCGGTCGAACCTGCTTACCTGTTCCGTCACTGATATAAGTAAATCCACCAGTTGCCGTTCTGTAATTTTCATTGTAAAACTGGCCATTTTGCAGTACTTCCGCAAATTCCAGATGGATCTGCTCCCCTTTTTTGAAAGAAGATTGAAAAACAACCCAACCTACCATATTTTGTCCAAAATCCAGAATAACACCATCTTCAGCAGCTATTACTTCCTGCACCTGCAGTTCCTGTTTTTTCACAACCGGAAGACTGTAACGGTCTGTCAGCTGTCCAATCTCTGTGCTGACCAAAATCGCCGGTTTCCACTCGGCATTTTCCAGTGAAACACGGTCATCTATCACTTCCCCATCGTAAATACCACTGTTTACGATATGGGATGTGGCATACTTCCAGGAAGTATCCGTACCTACAACTATTTCTTCACTATTGCCATGCACGATATGCAATTCCGCGATCAATCGATAATCCGCAAAACTGCACCGGGAAGCCATGCCGAACCTGGAACTGTACCAGCCTTTTCCCAGATAAACATCCAATGTGTTTTCTTCTTTCAAAAGTGCCGATACATCATACGTCTGCACCTGCACAAACTCAGAATAATCATTATAATATGGTGTCAGATATTCCTCTCCAATCTTTTCACCATTCAAATATGCTTCATATAAACCAAGACCGGCAATGTACAGTCTGCCGGATCTGACATCTGTAGCAGAAAATTCTTTTCGAAAAACCGGATGACTGTCATGTTCAGATGTTCCAATCCACTGTGCCACCCAGTCCTCCTGCATTTTTCCTGTTTCAAATGATGTGAAGCCACATGCTTCTTCTTCACATTCATCCCGCACCAGAACCTTTACGTCATATTTTGTTCTCGGAGAAAGGAGAAAGTCAAGCCCTGTCCCCTCCCACTTCAGATCAGATCCTTCTCTGTGAAAAAGTATATTTTCTCCATCCTCATGTGCTGTCACATCAATGGATGTGTAAACCGGCCGCTGTCCTTTTGCTTCTGTTACTTTCCAGGATAACACCGGTTTTTCCAAATGATAACCAATCGGTTCATAAATTCCTGAAATTTTTAACTGTTCCAGTTTCATAATAATATCCTTTTCTACGTTTTACTACCGCTTATTTTTTACTTTTCTGCATTCTTTGCAGCTAATGCGCTGCGGATCTCCGGCATTTTTCCATCCAGGTTATAAAGTGCAAAAATAATGATCTGAACGATGGTACAGATACATGTCACTCCGATGTACAGGAAAATGATACCGTTTGTGGCAGCCGGTGTCTGAGTTGCCGCATTTGCAACATAACCGGTCATACCAAGTACCCATCCTACTAACACGCCTGCAAGACCGCTGCTTACTTTGTTTGCAAAGCTGATGGCACTGTAAGCCAGACCTTCTGATTTTACGCCAAATTTCCATTCTCCATAAAGCGCACTGTCTGCAACAAATGCATTTCCTACTCCCTGCACCGGAGCAAAAAAGATTCCTTTGAGTACAAGACCGAGAATGAAGATCGGTAAGTTGTGGATATTCAGGAACATCAATGCAAAGCCAACCATGGTGCAGCATAAACCGATCAGAGATGCTTTTCGTTTTCCAATTTTGTTGCTGATACCAAGTGCAAATGGCATAGCGATCAGTGACGGAACGTTATCCGCGATAACCAGAACCGCAACCAGACCCGGATTTCCAAGCACGTAAAGTCCATAATAGATCATAGCAGCCAGACGGCAGTTCAGTCCGAGGTAAATGCAGACCGTATTCAAAAGCTGCATCACCCAGTATTTATTTTTCAGAAGTGCTGCAATACTTTTCCATGTGGAACCTTTTTCCTGAATTCTGTTTTCTTCATCCGGAATTTCTTTCGTTGTTGCATAGGTCAAAATACTTCCAAGTAAACATACGACGCTTAAAATAACAGTCATGATAACGAATGCGCTCTGTGTATAGTTTGAACTTCCACCACTCAGTGCGGTAAGAATACCAACTGCTGACGCATTGATCACAACATTACCGAGGATCATACCAAACATCATGAATGTAGAAAGTGAATTGATTTCTTTTTCATTTCGTGTCAGACGGATGTTTAAGGTGTTCATTGCACATCCAAGTGCGGTATACGCAATGGCATAAAGGTTATACATGACAAAAATCCATACAATCTTTGCATTTGAACCAAATCCTCCCGGAATTGCAAACAGTAAAATCGTAAATAACGCAAACGGAATCATTGCTCTCAGAATCCAAGGTCTCGCTTTACCCTTTTTGCTCTTTGTTCTGTCGATGACAGCACCCATCATCAGATCTGTCACACCGTCAAAAATACGTGAGATCAAAAGGATATTACCCATAGCCAGGGCCGATACCCCCACAATATCGGTTCCGAAATATGTAATATATCCCGCTACCAGACCGGTCAGCAGTGACTGACCCAACAAACCAAACATAATACTAAATTTTGTACGCTTTTTTACAGTTTCCATAATGTTTTACTCCCTCCATTTACTTTCACTATTTGTAAAAATGTTCTGCCACAAATTTCAGGCTATGCTCTGCACATTTTGAAACAGAACCGTCTGCAATCTGTTTTTTAATGGATTCATCCAGAAAATCCTGTCCCATACTTGTTCCAAATCCATACTCAAAATATCCATGTGGCATATCCGACTCCGGTTCTGCAAGGAAAACGGTATTTCCCGCTGACTTAAGTTTTTCCGCATAAGCCTGCCCTTCTTCTTTCAATGTATCATTGTCAGCCACACAAATGATCGCCGTTGGTAAGTCTCTCAGCTCCTCTTCCGTTGCCATAATCGGTGAACACAGCTTGTTTGCTGCATCTTCCGGCTTAACATACAATTCATTAAATACATAAAACATAGGAAGATCCATACTTCCCTGTTGTTTTTCTGCCGGATCTGTTACATTATCAAGCGCAGGATAGATTAAAATCTGATAATCAAATTTTACCTTTCCCTTATCCTTTGCATACAATGACACTGCTGCCGAAATATTTGCACCTGCACTACATCCCATAACTGATATCTTAGATGCCTCAAACCCAAATTCATCTGCATGTTCCACCATATATACTGCAACATCATATGCATCCTCTATCGGTGCTGGCCACATGTATTCCGGTGTCATGCGATAACCTACCGATGCAACATTTACACCCAATTGCTCAGATACAGCACTCCACATTGCTTCATCCATAGCAGCTCCACCAAATAAAAATCCACCGCCATGAAAACCAAGGATCAATGGCGCATTTTCTTTTTCGGCAGAATAATAAACAATATTGATTGTCCTATCCTTCAGCGGAAGCTCATAGCGTGTTCCGGAAACGGGAACTACTGCCTCTAACTTTCTGATCTGCTCAATATTTTTTAACATATCCGCTTTCACAGAATCTACTATTTTTCTCATTGTCTCATCCATTCCATGCCTTCCTCCTTTTCTTGATATTCATATCATATTATGTTAGAATTGCTCTAACAACCAATAAAATTGCCTATAAATCATATTAAATTGCTATGTTCGAGAAAATACACTTTATAGAAAATAAATACAATATATTAACACCTCATAATATCATTAACAAAATTGGAGAAAGTAATGACGATCACTCTCAGCAATCTCTTCATCATGTCCAGGCGCAGTTATCCCACAAGTTCAATCTGGACGGACGGATTCGTATTCTGTTTCCGGATTTCGACACACCGGAAGATCCGGAACATTATTTTTATCCACAGCTCTTCTGTATGTTTGAGTGTGGGGCAAATTACTATACGCAACGAGAAAATTATGATTCCTATGAAATTGTCTTCACTTATTCAGGGGAAGGGTATCTGGAGTACGAAGGGAATTCCTATACGATTGGTCCTGGATGCGGATTTTTTATTGATTGCAAGAAACCGCATTTTTACCAGACAAAAAGCGGGATCTGGGAGCATTCCGTTCTTCATTTTAACGGCTCTATCTCAGAAAAGCTTTTTGAAGAATATGCCTCCTATGGAGACGTAACGTTTCATGATGCAGTGGATGGCAATTATCACTCCCACAT
>CAVAFS010000425.1:0-2185 GCA_963587975.1 Bulleidia sp.
CTTTACGACAGTCGCTTTCTTTTGCTGTGCTTGCTGTTCCTGCTGTCTTTTTCTTCTTGCAAGTTCATGAACATACTGCAAGCTCTTTTCGTCATAATGGCTTACACTATGATCCAGCTCAAAATACTTGCAGTTTCTCCATGAATTATATCCGTCTACTGGTAAATATAACGGTCGTTTCATACATGATTTATCACTGGAATCATAATAAATGCAATCCTTGCAATCAATCCTACGTTTTAATGTGTTGTCATGTTCTATTGTAAAACACTTCTCATATCCCCAAGCCATATGCCACACCTCAATACTTGTTACTCAGCTGTAAAGTACACCATCACTACCGTAATATCATCTCCACACCCCAGCTCACTGGTCTCCGTCAGCCAGTTCTTCAGATTTGCCTGCACTGTGTCTGCTCCATGCTCCTGAAGCATCTGCAAATAATCTTTACATGTCTTCTGGTACTCTTCATTCGAAGTATAACTATTGGCAAATCCATCAGTGGAAAGGATATACATATAAGGCCCTTCGCTCTCCATTTCCCGTCTCCGCACCGATGCCACTGCTTTTCTCCAGGCATCCGGTTTTGAAAGGGAATGTGTTTCTGTTCCAAGGAATTTCTCCGGTTCTACCAGTGGTTCGACTTCTTCTTTTGTCACAACACTGATATCCCCATCTCCAATCTGGAAGGAAAATACAAAGCTGTCAGTCACCAGCATTCCCAGCAGCGTCGTTCCGTACAGAGAAAATACGGACGGCCACTTAATATTTCCAGCTTCATCGGTCATTCCTTCTACTTTATTTTTGTAAAAAGATTGTTTCACTCTTGCCTGCCATTCTTCACATACATCCTGGGCAAACCGCATATCCCCTTCCCGGTTAAGAAAAGTGATCAGATTAGAAAGTCCTGCTTCGTCTTCTCCATAGACTTTCAGATAGTTCTTCATGACTTCATAGAAAGAATTAACAGCAATCATGGAACCTCTGTCACTTCTGGGACATTTTGAGCTTCCATGACCATCTGCAACTGCAACAATCGCAATTTTATCTGATATTTCTACAATTCGTTTATTGTCCTGGCAAGGCATTTGGTTTCTTACGTGAGTCGCTCCCTTGACGATTCCGTCACATATATAGCGTTTCATCCGACTCCTCCTCTTCTTACCAGACAGCTCCTTCATCGAAATCGTCTGGATTTGGAATATTACTCATATCAAGTACCAGTGGTGCCCCATTGTTTGCCGGTGCAAACGGATCATCTGCCGGTGCAGATGCTACGGAAGTTCCTGATCCAGCTGCAGTTACAGATGCGGACTCTGCAGGTGTAGATGCCGGTACAGAGTTCATTGGCTTGCTTGATGGCGCTGATACCATAGAAGCTGTCGTAGATGCCCATTTAATCATCTTTGCCAGTGCTGTTGCGTTGTTCGCCTGCAGAACAAGCTCTTTATTTCCAGTAAATTCAATCAATACTTCATCATCTGCGTCCTGTCCGATGGAAATTGCAATCTTGACTGCTTTCCGGAACCACGGCAGCTTTTTCAGTTTCTCCATGCTTTTTTTGTAATCATCTGTTGGCTGTCCATCCGAAAGAAGCACAATAACTGGTGGCAATGCTCTCTCCGGCATTGGTGGGATACTTAACTGTGCAGCCAGAAGATCAAAGGCTTTTCCCAGTTCTGTCAGTCCATTGGCATCCATATCTTCCCATCCATAATCCTCCACAGGCACTGGACTGGATGTAATCCAGCTTGCTCCTGATGAGAACTGTAATGCACGGATCAGAAGCTGTGCATTTGGATTATTGTCTGCTGCTGAACGCATTTCCGGTATGCACTCCTGAATCGTGTTGTTTACGATTCCGATTTTCTCTCCATACATAGATCCGGAACAATCTACTACCCAAAAGAAATGAATCGGTCTTGTTGCTAACTCTCCACCTGGTCTTTGTAATACTTCCATGGTAAATCCCTCCCACATGTGCTTTTATTATTTTCTCAATCCTTATTTGAACTCCCCTGTTGATTCAGGGAATAAAATCTTTACACCTTTTGCAATTCCAGCTGTCTTTCCTGGGGCAACCGGTATTTGTGTGCCATCTGCTTTTTGGTAAGTCCAGTTCACCTTATCTTCATTCCGTATTCCCCAGAGTGCCGGGTTCTTCGGATTCTGAACGACAGAACCT
>CAVAFS010000426.1:0-3251 GCA_963587975.1 Bulleidia sp.
GTAAATAACTTTCAGATGGGTATGACAAACCGGACATGCGCGGAGCAGATGCTTCCGGGTGGTAAGGGAATCAACGTTTCCACCGTACTTTACAATCTGGGAATTGAGACAAAAGCACTTGGTTTTTCCGCAGGTTTCACAGGTAAGGAAATCGAACGCAGAATGGAAGAGATCGGATTTGCGCATGATTTCATTTCTTTACCGGAAGGCTGCTCAAGAATCAATGTGAAATTAAAAGATTTTGACGGAACTGAAATCAATGGCATGGGACCGGATATCAGCCCGGAGAACGTAGAAGAATTAATGAAAAAACTGGATGAACTGACAGCAGAAGATTATCTGGTGCTTGCAGGAAGTATTCCGGGAAGCATGCCGAAAATGATCTATCGTGACATTATGGCGCGTCTGGCATCCAAAGGGGTTCACTTTGTTGTCGATGCAACCGGCGAACTTCTGATGAACGTATTAGAGTATCATCCGTTTCTGATCAAACCGAACAATCATGAGCTTGGCGAGATTTTTGGCGTAGAATTGAAAACAAGAGACGACGTACAGCCTTATGCAAAGAAACTGCAGGAAATGGGAGCCAGAAATGTACTGGTATCCATGGCCGGACAGGGCGCAGTTCTCTTAGATGAAAAAGGTAGATTCCATCAGCTTCCGGCACCGAAGGGAACACTGGTCAATGCCGTTGGCGCAGGAGATTCCATGGTAGCAGGATTCGTGGCAGGATGGATTGAAAAAGAAGATTATGAACATGCATTCCGCATGGGAATCTCTGCAGGAAGTGCAAGTGCATTTTCTGAGCTGCTTGCAACAGAAGCCGAGATTCGACAGCTATATGCTTCCATTGAAGCGTAAACAATAAGAAGAGAAGAAATCGTTTTATATAAAAGAAGAGATTAAACAAAAAAGAGAAGAAAACGTACAAAGTAAAGAGGGAGGGAATGAGAGTATGAGAATTACAGACTTACTCGACAAAAGAAGTATTTCTCTTGATGCCGTTTGTGCATCAAAATCTGATGCGCTCGACCAGGCCGTTGCTTTGATGGTAAAAAGCGGCAAGATCAATGATGAAGAAGCGTATCGCAAACAGGTTTATTTAAGAGAAGAAGAGAGTACCACGGGTATCGGTGAAGGAATCGCAATTCCGCATGGAAAATGTGATGCAGTTACCAAACCGGGACTGGCAGCCATGGTGATCAAAGACGGTGTTGATTTTGATTCACTGGACGATGAACCAGTTAACCTGCTGTTCCTGATCGCAGCACCGAATACCGAGGACAACGTACATCTGGACGTGCTCAGTAAACTTTCCATGTTGCTGATGGATGAAAATTTCGTGGAAAATCTGAAAAACGCATCTTCTGTAGACGAGTTTATGAAAATCGTGGATGCGGCAGATGAAGAAAAACCGGATTTGAATGATCAGCTGGCAGCTCAGACAGAGACAGAAGGTGCTGTCTGCAAGATCATTGCAGTTACATCTTGTCCAACCGGTATCGCACATACTTATATGGCAGCCGAAGGTTTGGAAAAAGCAGCAAAATCTCATAATTGTTCCATTAAAGTAGAAACAAGAGGATCCGGCGGTGCCAAAAACGTGCTGACCGATGAGGAAATTGCAAATGCAGACTGCGTGATCGTAGCAGCAGATGCGCAGGTTCCAATGGATCGATTTGATGGCAAGAAACTGATTGAGGTTCCTGTTTCAGACGGAATCAGTAAAGCAGATCAGCTGGTAGAACGGGCCATCAACGGAGACGCACCGATTTATCACAGCAGTAATGCAGGAAGCCAGAGTGCAAGCTCCAAGAAAGCTTCCGGTGGAATCGGACACAGATTATATGTACACTTAATGAATGGTGTATCTCATATGCTTCCATTCGTTGTCGGCGGTGGTATCCTGATTGCCATTGCATTTCTGATCGATGGAATGAACGTAGATATTAATTCACTGTCTGCAGATATGAGAGCAAACTTTGGTACCATCACTCCGGTGGCCGCAGCCTTCAAGCAGATCGGTGGAATTGCCTTTGGACTAATGCTTCCGGTTCTGGCAGGATTTATCGCCATGAGTATCGGCGACAGGCCTGCACTTGCGGTTGGTTTTGTCGGTGGTATGATGGCAGCAAACGGAAAATCCGGTTTCCTGGGTGCTCTGGCAGCAGGTTTTCTGGCAGGTCTGATTATTTTATTACTGAAAAAAGTATTTGTAAAATTGCCGGATGCACTGGAAAAAATTACGCCGGTATTGCTCTACCCCGTATGCGGTATCCTATTGATGGGATTGATCATGATGTTTATCATCGAGCCGCCGGTAGGAGCTTTAAATACAGCATTAAATACAGCCTTGACCAATATGGGTGCTTCTAGTAAAATATTACTTGGAATTGTATGTGCCGGAATGATGGCCATCGATATGGGGGGCCCATTCAACAAGGCAGCATATGTATTCGGAACCGCAGCAATCGTTGCCGGAAACTATGATATTATGGCAGCCGTTATGATCGGTGGTATGGTACCGCCGTGTGCGATCGCTCTTGCAACTTTGCTCTTTAAGAACAAATTTACAAAAGAGGAGCGCAAATCAGGACCTGTAAACTTTGTAATGGGACTTGCATTTATCACAGAAGGTGCAATTCCATATGCAGCAGCAGATCCAATCAGAGTTCTGCCATCCTGTGTGGCTGGTTCAGCTGTAGCAGGTGCATTATCCATGGCATTCGGATGTACACTGATGGCACCGCACGGTGGAATCTTTGTCGTACCGGTTATGGGAAATGCAGGCATGTATCTGGTAGCACTTGCAGTTGGAACCGTAATTTCCGCTGTTTTACTCGGTCTTTTGAAGAAAAAAGTAAATGAATAATTGAAGAAAAAGGAGAACTAACCATGAAAGAATTTAAGTACGTAATCACAGATGCACAGGGAATTCACGCTCGTCCGGCTTCTGAGCTGGTAAAAGAACTCAAAGGAGTTTCTTCCGTTGTTAAACTTACAAAAGAAGGTAAAACTGTTGAGGCAAAAAAATTAATGGCTGTTATGAGCCTTGGTATTAAATGTGGACAGGAAGTTACTGTAACAGTAGAAGGCGAAGATGAAGACGCTGTAGCTGAAAAACTGGAGAATTTCTTCAAAACAAATCTGTAAGATAATATCTGAAAAAGATGATTTTGCAAAACAATGCTCTGAATAACTTGTGATTATTTACAAAATGATCGGTATTTTGAGCCAGAGAGGCTGTGTAC
>CAVAFS010000427.1:0-3527 GCA_963587975.1 Bulleidia sp.
AAATATATGTAAAGTAAAGGGCAGACACATGAAATTAAATGACATTAATATAAGAGATCCTTACATTATAAAAGCAGAAGGAAAATACTATATGTATGGCACAAGAAGTGCCACAACCTGGAGTTATGGAGATGGATTTGACTGTTATATCAGTGAAGATCTGGAAAACTGGGAAGGACCGAAGGAAGTATTTCACCGACCGGAAGGCTTTTTTGCAGACAAGCAGTACTGGGCACCGGAATGTGTGGAAAAAGACGGATATTACTATCTGGTAGCGACACTTGGCTCTGATAAAGATCCCATCGGATGCTATGCACTGCGCAGCACAAAGCCGGACGGACCATTTGAACCGTACAGCAAACGGCTGACACCGGAAGGCGTGAAATGCCTGGATGGAACCGTGTATACAGATCCGGAAGGTATCCCATGGCTTGTGTATTCCCGTTCGTTTGAGAATGGATGTCGTGGATATATGGACTGCATTCAGCTGGCGGATGACCTTAGCCACAGCATCGGAGAAGCATTTACGTTATTTGATGCGGCAGAAGCAAAATGGGTTGTGCCGTTCCCTTACGCAAAAGAAGAATTCGGTGTGGAGGGAGATGCTTACTTTACAGATGGACCATGTCTGCAGATTATGGAAGATGGTAAACTGTATATGACCTGGTCCAGCTGGGGCACACAGAATGAGTATGCAGTAGGTGTTGCCGTCTCTGACAACGGTTCCCTGAAAGGTCCATGGAGACAGATTGACGAGGCCATGTTCCCGGTGGATGGCGGACACGGTATGTTTTTCACAGATTACGACGGAAACATGTATTTTACCCTGCATTATCCAAATGAGAAACTTCATGAACATCCGGTGTTTTATCCGGTAACCGTAAAGGACGGAAACCTCGTTTTGATCAAATAATCATATAGAAAACAGGAAAATCCGTTTTGACTTCTCCAAATGGAATCAGAGCGGATTTTTTTCGGGAGGAAAATGTGAGAAAAAGTATTTATCTGGTTCCGCCAGAGAAGCGGGTGCGCCTGTTTATTGATACAGATGCAAACTGTGAAGCGGACGATCATTATGCAATCCTTCATGCACTGATGACCCCGAAGGCAGAAGTAAAAGGTGTGGTGGCGGAACACTATGGAAATAAAACATCGGAGGAAATGAAGAAAAGCTATCAGGAGATCATGAAGATTTTTATGATGGGCGGCTATGATCCGGAGATTGTATACAAAGGGGCAGAAGCACCGTTGCAGGATGAACAGACAGCCGGAGAGGGAGAAGGAATTTCAGCCCTGATAGCGGAAGCAATGAAAGAGGATAAACGTCCATTATTTGTTATCTGTCAGGGAGCCCTGACAAATATCGCGTCAGCGATTCTGAAACAGCCTAAGATCTGTGAGCGGATGCTGCTTGTGATCATCGGAGGCATTAATTACCCGATGGGCGGATATGAGTTTAATACCATGAATGATCCGGCTGCGTTTAATGTGGTGATGAAAAGTAAAGTGCCATGTTGGATGGTTCCGGAGGAAGTGTATAGTACCATGCAGGTTGGCATGGCAGAACTTGTGGAAAAAGTGATGGACCGGGATCAGATTGGACGGTATCTGGTGCAGAGAACCATGGAGATGGCTTCTGTCATGTGTAAGGTTGTGCCGGATTATTCTGCGGCAGCACCTTACGAATATGCTCTTGGATTTCCGAACGGCGAGAGCTGGTCATTGGGAGATTCCTGTGGTATCGGTGTGCTGATCAGCCACAATTCCGGTCAGTATAAAGAGGTAAAAGCTCCTTATGTAAAAGAAGGTGGAAGCTATGAAATAAAAGAACAGGCCAAGACTGTTCGGTGGTATAATAGCATAAACAGTCGTTTTATTTTGGAAGACTTTTTTGCAAAGATTGAATATTACTTCGGGTAAAGAAGGGGGGCATAACATGCAGAGAGAAAATTGGAACAGAGAATGGCATTTCTGGAAAGTAAACGATTCCTTTGCCATCGGAAATGGAATCCCGGAATCTGCCGTTCTGGTAAACGTGCCTCATGACGCGATGATCGGAGAAAAACCGTTTGCAGAGAGCCAAAATGCAAATAATACCGGATTTCGTGACAGCAGTGTTTACAAATATGCAAAAACATTATCGGTGTCTTCTAAGGAAAGAGACAAATTATTTTTCCTGAAATTTGAAGGCGTGTATATGGGGGCGACGGTCTATGTAAACGGACAGGCCGCCGGCAGAAATATGTTCGGATACAGCACCTTTTATGTAGATATCACACCGTTTTTAAAATATGATGCGGACAATTTGATCATGGTATCCGTGCGCGGAGCCATGAAAAACAGCCGCTGGTATTCCGGAGCCGGTATTTACCGGGATGTGACCTTGCTGAAATCAGACAGATGCCGCATCAAAGAGGACAGTGTACAGTTGACGACACTGGAAGCAGATCCGGACATGGCAGTTGTGGTGCTGCAGGGACAGATTGTAAACCAGTACGCACAGAACAAAAAAGTACGTGTTTTTTATGAAATTACGGATAAGGAAGGAAACTGTGTGGCCAAGGCTTCGTTCCGGCAGTTTGTGAAAGAACAGTCAAATGTTTCTTTTCAGAGAAGGGCAGCCGTAGAGCTCCCATATCTGTGGAGTGTAGAAACGCCGGATTTATATCAATGCAAAGTTGCATTATATGAACTGGGAGCAGAGGGAGAAATACTGTTGGATACGCAGGAGACAGAGTTTGGTATCCGCACGATTGCGGCAGATACAAAGCGTGGATTCCGCGTCAACGGAAAAACAGTAAAACTGCGTGGCGCCTGCATCCATCACGACAGCGGACTGCTTGGCAGTGCCACGTATGAGACGGCGCAGTATCGACAGATTGCGAAATTGAAACAGGCAGGATTCAATGCTATTCGCATGGCACATCATCCGATCGGTGAAGCACTGTTAAGAGCTTGTGATCATCTGGGCATGTATGTGATGGAAGAAACGTTTGACATGTGGCAGTCCTGCAAGTCTGATTTTGACTATGGTATGTTTTTTGAAGATCAGTGGCGCAATGATGTGGCGCTGATGATCCAGAAAGATTATAATCATCCGTCTGTTGTGATGTATTCCGTTGGTAATGAAATCCCGGAATTTGGCACAGATGCAGGTGCTGGATTCTGTGCAGAAATTAGTGATTATATCCGTTCCATGGACGATACGAGACTGCTGACCTGCGGCATCAACGGTATTTTTATGACCGGAGATCATCTGGATGAGATCGTAACTGAGATATTAAAAGACTCTGACATCAAACCTTCCGGAACGGTAAATGACTATCTGACGGTTATGGACAATTATATGCCGGAGCTGGTGGCGCATCCTGTGGTAGATGAAAATATTGATAAAATCTGTGCGCCGTTGGATGTGGCCGGTTATAACTATATGACTTCTCGGTACGAAGCAGATGCTGTAAACTATCCGGATCGTGTCATGGTGGGAAGCGAGACTTATCCACCACAGATTGCGCAAAACTGGGAAA
>CAVAFS010000428.1:0-11178 GCA_963587975.1 Bulleidia sp.
ACGCATATCTATCTGCCAGATACCAACGCTCGTTTTACCGCCGGCAGGATCACTCTGGACACGATACCGATCAGAAGTCCTGTCACGAAACCGGAGATCAGAAGTACCGGTACATAAAAAATCAGTTTCAGATTTTCCACCACCAGCATTGCCACGATCAGCTGTCCGATATTGTGGCAGATACCGCCCATGACACTGACGGCCAGAATCGACAGCTTGTCTGTTTTTTTCAAAAGCAGCATAACTGCCAGACTGAGCAGACCGCCCGCCAGACTGTACATGATGGAGGCCAGATTTCCAAACATAAATCCGCTTAAGAAGATACGCACCACGGAAACAAGCAGTGCTTCTTTTCCGCCAAACAGATAAATTACCGCCACAATCACCAGATTGGCCAGGCCCAGCTTAACCCCCGGAATACCGAAATTGATCGGGATCAGGGTTTCCACATAACTGAACACCAGAGCCAGAGCGATCATCATTGCCATCATCGCAACCGTTTTTGCAGATGTCTTTTGTTTTTTCATAGTCTTATCATCCTGTCTATCCTTGGTCTGTGTTTACTTTGTCACTATTTTTTCGATGTTTTTTGTATTGTTCATATTGATAAAGTCATCATAGATGCCGTCTGTGATATACAGCTTTCCATCTTCATCCTCCATGATCGCATCAAATCCATCTGCTGCGCAATGTTCTTCGCAGTAAGTGATGGCATCTTGCGTACCAAGTACAAACAGAGAGGTGGATAAACCATCTGCCAGTGTGCTGTCTGCACTGACGATAGTCACAGAGATCAGTCCATTGTTTGCAGAGTAACCGGTTTTCGGATCAATGATGTGGTGATATTTCACCCCGGTATCCTCGTCCACAAAGTACCTCTCATATCCGCCGGAAGTAATAATGGCTTTGTCGGTAACGCTTACGCCGCCCAGATATCCGTCTGTATCGTTCGGATCCTGAATGCCGACTTTCCACTGACTTCCATCGGTTTTATTTCCAAGGACATGTGCATTTCCGCCAAGGTTAATGACTGCGCTCTCAATGCCATAGCTCTTCATGACTTCCATGACTCTGCCGGACGTATAACCTTTCGCAATTCCACCAAGATCAATTTCCATTCCTTCCGAAAGGCTGATGCTTGTCTCGCCATTTTCTTCGCTTAATGTGATTTTTCCAGCATCTACCAGGGCAAGTTTGGCTGCCAGATCCGATTCACTCGGTACCGCAAAATTTCCTGTGGTAAATCCCCAGAGCTGCATCACCGGGTAAATACTGATATCAAACGCCCCGTTTGTACTCTGATAAATATCAATGGCTCGTTTTACCAGATATTCGGTATCTTCGGAAAGTACACCACCGCCGTTCTGGTTGATCTGGGCAATCTCACTGGTTTCTTTTCCTGTGGACAACAGATCATCCAGTCTCTGGATCTCAGCAATTCCGGCCTCTACTGCTTCCTGGGCATTTTCGCCGTAAGCAGTCAGCGTCATGTACGTATCCATGGCAAACACTTCATCGGTGTATTCCTGATCACTGTTTTTATTGTTCTGTGTTTTCGTTTCCTCAGAAGCAGAAGTCTCGCTCTGCGTGGAATCCGACGTATTGTTATTTCCTGTATTGCAGCCTGCAAGCGGAAGACAGACCAGTGCCCCGCACAGCAGTGCCATCAGTATTCTCTTTCGCATCTATCAAAATCCTCCATATAATTGCTTATTTATCGGGTTTATTATTTATTAGCCGAAGCTAACGTTTATCTTAGTACATCCCCCGCAATTTTGCAAGCAGTTTTTTCTCTTTTCTGGATACCTGCACCTGGGTGGTGCCAAGTATTTTTGCCACATCTGACTGGGTCCGCTCCTCCACATACCGCAGATAGATCAGCTGACGTTCCTCCGCTTCCAGCTGATTCAGCAGCTGTTCTAAAAACAGATGGTTCATTCTGCGCTCAATCTCATTTTTCTGATCGCGGATCTGTTCCCCCAGTGTCAGCTCCTTTCCGTCATTTCCCGGAACCGGCCGGTCATAGGAATCCACCTCTGAATTTGCCGCCAGTGACTGCACGATATCCTCCCTGCGGATCCCTGTTTTTTCCACAAGTTCTTCCAGGGTCGGATCCCGGCCGTGCTCATTCTGCCAGGCTGTCACCGCCTGACTGACTTTCCACGCTGTCTCCTTTAAAGTCCGGCTCACTTTCAGCATGCCGTCATCCCGCAGATATCTACGGATCTCTCCGATGATCAGCGGAACCGCATAGGTGGAAAATTTCACCTCATAGGTCGTATCAAACCGGTCAATGGCTTTGAGCAGTCCGATACTTCCGATCTGAAACAGATCTTCCGGATCGTAGCCACGGTTGGAAAACCTCCGCACAATACTCCAGACCAGTCCCATATTTTCCTGTACCAGCCGGTCCCTGGCTGCTTTATCCCCCTGGTGCGCCTTTTTGAGTTCTTCTATCACCTGATCCATATGTAACTAACTGATCTCCCGCGTCATCACCACCCGGGTGCCTTTGCCCGGTGCAGATTCCACTTCCACGGTATCCATAAAAGCTTCCATAAAAGAAAATCCCATTCCGGACCGCTCCAGATCCGGTCTGGTGGTAAACAGCGGCTCAAGCGCTTTTTTGATATCCGCAATGCCACGGCCTTCATCCGTGATGGCCACATGAAGCGTACGGTCGAGGACACCGGCCTCCAGCCAGACGGTTCCGCCCTTCAGATTATATCCATGAATGATGCAGTTTGTGACTGCCTCGGAAACCGCAGTCTTGATGTCCGCCAGCTCTTCGATGGTCGGGTTCAGATAACTGACAAAGGCCGCCACCGCCGTGCGGGCAAATCCTTCATTCTCCGACTTTGCCGAAAAAGATATCTGCATCCAGTTTTCCGGCTGCTGTCCATTTTCTTTCTCCTGAAAAATCTGTGTCTGTCCACCGTTTTCCTGTTTTCTGCTTTTTTCTGTTCTTTCCTGTATGTAAATTCCCATACCGCTTATCTCCCTTCCTCTTCCATCAGTGCTTCCAGCCCTGACATTTTAAAAATGTGCTGCATCCGTTCATTTAAGTGCACCGCCGACACGGTTCCGCCGGAAAATTTCATATTTTTGTATCTTCCGAGAATCACGCCGATGCCGGAACTGTCCATCCAGTCGGTGCGTGAAAAATCAAAAATAATTTTTCGGATGAAGTAGGTTTCCGTCAGCAGGTCGGCTTCCTCCCGCAGGCTGTCGGAAATGTGGTGGTCTAGTTCCTTCGGGATAAAAATACGAAGGGTGTTTCCTTTGATCTGATATTCACAATTCATGTGTGTTGGCTCCTTTTTGGGTTTATTTAAAGCATCTTGGGAAGAAAACACGACAGGGCACGGACAATTTTCGATCTTCGTTGCGCCGCTTATTTCCGCCTCCTCCCGCGAACTCACCAACAGCAAACCCGGCTGTTGTCTCAAACACACTCCCGGAGGCGGGCTATGCTCACTCCGATTACGAAAATTGCCCTACCACCCTCATCGTGTTTTCTTCCTCAGATGCTATTTACACAACAAAAAAGGCAATATACAAAAATACATAAATGAATACTAGTTCATACATTAACCTTTCATCTATCTCATCTTTTGTATACTGCCATTTATTGACATTTATTCAGTTTTCATCATAATCAGATTCGCATTTTCATTTCGTAATCCGAATATCGGCTAGTCATTATTAGCCGTGTTGTCTGCAGATGTATTATCTCCAGACGTATCCGTCTGATTATCCGTAGTTCCGTTTTCATCCGGAACGGTAATGCCGCGGCTCTGCATGTCTTCGATCATTTCCTTACAGGTATTGCGCACACTGGAGGAATCGGTCTTTTCTCTTGCGATCTGGAACCATTTCAGTGCGTTGCTTTCGTCATTCTGATAGTTATAAGCAAAGGCCAGATAGTAAGCTGCTTTTCCTTTCTGATATCCTTCGTCTGTTTTTACGATGGATTCCAGTTTTTCAATCGCTGCGGTATAGTCCTTCTGCTCATACAGATCCAGTGCCTCGTTCATATCTGCTTCCAGCATTGCACTCTGTACATCAGTCAGCATGTTATCATAAATCTGCTGTGCGTTTTCGCTGAGCAGATCTCTGTTTACGTTTGCCAGTGTCTCGCCCGCTTTTACATGATCATCTGACGCATAGGATACATATGCATTCAGAAGTTCTTCATATGACTGATTTTTCTGATCTGCGGAGCTTGTCGCTGTCTGCGCGTCATCTACGGTCTGTTTCAGGCTTGCGATCTCATCTTCAAGGCTTTTGATACTCTGCTCTCTGGTGGCAATGGTCTCATTGGCTTTTACCAGCTGGGATGCTGCATTGGTATTCGCATTTTTGCGGATGCCAGGTACGATCAGAAAACATACAACGGCAATGCCGATGGCTGCTCCCACCAGCAGGTTAACCACCGTCAGCACGGCTGTGTTATCAGTAAATTTCGCCGGACGGATGATCAGATCATTTCCGCTCTGATAACTTACGGTATCTTTTTCCTTCGGTTTCATTTTTCCGTTTGCCTTCATATGCAGACGGCATTCTTTTTTATAGCGCATGGTATTGGCATCGCCTGCGTCGATTTTTTCTGCATTTTTTAATGCACGCAGTGCCAGATCATAACGTTCTTCCTTCATATACAACAAAGCCAGCAGCTGATGACCTTTTACCAGCTTTGGATTCAGCGCAAGTACTTTTTTCAATTGGATCAGCGCCAGATCTGTATTGCCATCTTTGCAGTAAGTCAGTGACTGGTTAAATTTTTTCACCGTCTGAGACAATGTATCCAGTCTGGCGGAGCTTTTCTGGATATCATTCAGATAATCGTTTGCAGGATTGTCCTCCCCCTGCATACTCTTGCTGATGATCCACTCACTCAGCGCCTTTACAATCTCACCCATCTCGAAATAAACAAGTCCCAGCAGGTTGCGGGCCTGAATATTCATCTTATTATAACGAAGACTCATCTTCAGATATTCCACCGCGCCGCTTAAGTCACGGGCCTGAGCTCGTTCCAGTCCGTCATTGTAAAGCTTATTGGAAATACTTACGATTTTTTTCCAGACTTTTACATCCGCTTCACAGCTCGGGCAGGTATCCATGGAATCCAGATGAGCACCACAATAATAACAGTTCATCTGTTTCCTCCTATCTTCTGCTCTCTTTCAGCATTTCCTGTAAAATATCCATCATATCGGTCAGATCACGATTGTAGATCGCATCCTCTGCCTCTTCAATTTCCATACTCGGTTCAAATTTCTTTAATTCTTCCTCAAAATCAATCATCACAGTTCTCCTTCCATACTTCCATCAATGCACCTATGAAATAGAGGGAGCCTGTACAGAAAAGTTTCTGCCCCGGCTTCTTTTTCTCTTTCATTGCCATAAACGCTTCCCGGTAATCCGCATAGCCCATCACCGGTCTGTCTGTATCTTCTTCGAATAGTTTCTCTAATTTTTCAAAAGATATGCCACGCTCGTTAGGAATTGTGGTGACAGCCATCTCCTCCCAGGAAATATCTGCCGTCAGCATATCGATTGAAGTGCTGTAATCCTTTTCTTTTACCATGGAAAACAGCAGAAGTGGACGATACTCATCTTGGGCGGTCAGTCGGTTCACGGCCTCGGTAAACATTCCGATGCCGGAGGTGTTGTGTGCTCCGTCAAAATAAATCTCCGGCGCGATCTCCTGCATTCTCCCCTGCCAGAATGCTGATTTCATACCAGCATAAAGCTGTTCTTGCGTTTTCTCACCGGAAAGTTCTCTCGGATACTGCTGTTGTAAAATCCGCATTGCAAGGATCGCCAGTGCTGCATTTTCCACCTGATATTCCGCAGCTCCCGGAATCGTCCATCTTGTTTCCTTATCATACGCAGTTGAAAGGGAAAAATCAATAAAATTATTCTTAAATTCCAGAATCTGGAACATTTTTTTCTCCAGCGCAGTGCATGGGCTGTACATTTCCTTCGCATGTGCCCGGATCACTTCAGAAGCTTCCGGATCATTGGCATCAAAAACCACCGGAACACCCGGTTTGATAATGCCTGCTTTTTCCCCGGCAATCTGTGCAATGGTATCACCAAGGATTTCCGTATGCTCCAGACTGATGGATGTAATAATGCTTAACACCGGATTGGCAAAACTATTTGTTGCATCCAGTCTACCGCCAAGTCCTGTTTCTAAAACCACATACTCCACCTGCGCCTCCGCAAAGAGTACCATACCCATGGCAAAAATAAACTCGAAAAATGTCGGATAGCCAAGACCTTTCTGATCCAGTTCCTCTGCTGTCTTTTTTACCCGCACATATGCGGACAAAAACTGTTCTTCGCTGCAAAGATCACCGTTTAACTGAAAACGTTCCCGCACATCGATCAGATGCGGGGATGTAAACAGTCCCACGGATTTTCCCTCAGAAAGCAACATATGGTAAAGGAAGCAGCAGACGCTTCCTTTACCATTACTTCCTGCCACATGAATGACTTTGCAGTGATTACCAGGATGGCCAAGCAGCTCCATGAAATGTTTCGTGTGTGCAAGACTGTGTTTTTTGGTAAACTTCGGAATCCCGTACAGGAATTCCACCGCTTGTTTCATGTTTTCACTCATATTATTTTAACTGTGCCAGACGATTTTCTACGTCTTCCATCATCTGTTTGTATTTCTCAAGTTTTGCTTTCTCCTCATCAACTTTTGCCTGAGGTGCTTTGCTTAAGAATTTCTCATTGTTCAGCATACCGTTGGAACGAGCCAGCTCTTTTGCAAGTTTTGCTTTCTCTTTCTCCAGACGTTCCCGCTCTTTTGCCATGTCTACCAACTCCTCTAACGGAATGTATACAACGGCATTCGGGATAACAACGGATACGGCATCCTCCGGGATTCCGGCTTTGTCTGCCTGTACGTCGATCTCACTTGCGGAGATTAACTGACGGTAAATGTCTTTGTGGGAAGCAAACAGTTCACACAGGTCTGCATCCGGGGATACGATGAAGTATTTTGCTTTGCGGCTTGGTGGAACGTTCATCTCGGAACGAATGTTTCGGATGCCTTTAACCAGTACTTTGATGGTCTCTACATCAGCTTCTTCTTTTGCAAAATTCCACTCCTCTGTGTATTCCGGCCATGGAGCCAGCATGATGGTCTCCTCTTCCGGACAAAGTGTACAGAAGATCTCCTCTGTGATGAACGGCATATACGGATGCAGCATCTTTAATGCGTTGGTCAGTACTGTTTTCAGAACCCAAAGTGCTGTATTTGCAGCTTTCGGATCCTCTTCTTTCTTGTACAGACGTACTTTTGCGATCTCGATATACCAGTCACAGAACTCTTCCCAGATGAAATCATATACTTTCTGAACTGCGATTCCCAGCTCATATTTATCCATGTTCTCTGTCACGTCTTTGGCCAGCGTATTTACTTTTGATAAGATCCATTTATCAACCGGCAGCAGATCTGCATCTTCCGGTTTCGTCGGCTGCTCATCGCCCAGATTCATCATAATGAAACGGGATGCATTCCAAACTTTGTTTGCAAAGTTACGGCTGGACTCTACACGCTCCCAGTAGAAACGCATGTCGTTTCCAGGTGCGTTACCTGTGATCAGTGTCAGACGTAGGGCATCTGCACCGTATTTGTCAATAACCTCTAACGGATCAATACCGTTTCCAAGGGATTTACTCATCTTGCGTCCCTGGGAATCACGTACCAGTCCGTGGATCAGTACGGTGTGGAACGGTTCTGTTCCGGTCTGCTCTAACGCAGAGAATACCATACGGATAACCCAGAAGAAGATGATATCATATCCGGTAACAAGGACATCTGTCGGATAGAAGTAATCCAGTTCTTCTGTTTTGTTCGGCCAGCCAAGTGTGGAGAATGGCCACAGTGCAGAGGAGAACCAGGTATCCAGTGTATCCTCATCCTGTTTTAAATGTGTGCAGCCGCATTTCGGGCATTTCTCCGGCATTTCGCGGGAAACAACCATCTCGCCGCACTCCTCACAGTAGTAAGCCGGGATTCTGTGTCCCCACCAGAGCTGTCTGGAAATACACCAGTCACGGATGCCCTCCAGCCAGTGCATATATGTCTTTCCAAAGCTTTCCGGAACGAATTTCAGTCTGCCGGACTGTAATGCATCAATGGCCGGTTTTGCCATTTCTTCCATTTTTACAAACCACTGCGGTTTGATCATTGGCTCAACCGTTGTCTTACATCTGTCATGCGTACCTACATTGTGAACATGCTCAACTACTTTTACAAGCAGTCCCATCTCATCTAATTTCGCAACGATGGCTTTTCTTGCCTCGTAACGGTCCATACCTTCGTAAATACCGCCGTTTGTGTTGATAGTTGCATCATCATTTAAAATGTTGATTTCTTCCAGGTTGTGGCGTTTTCCTACCTCGAAATCGTTCGGGTCATGGGCCGGTGTGATCTTTACACAGCCGGTTCCGAACTCTTTGTCTACATACGGATCAGCGATTACCGGGATCTCACGGTTTACGATCGGAAGCAGTAATTTTTTACCGATAATGTCTGTATAACGCTCGTCATCCGGGTTTACGGCTACGGCTGTATCACCAAGCATTGTCTCCGGACGTGTGGTTGCGATCTCAACGAATCTGCCTTCCTCGCCGATGATCGGATATTTGATATGCCAGAAATGGCCTGTCTGCTCTACGTGCTCTACCTCTGCATCGGAAATAGATGTCTTGCACACCGGACACCAGTTGATGATACGGGAACCTTTGTAAATATATCCTTTGTCAAACAGACGGATAAATACTTCTTTGACTGCCTCGGAGCATCCCTCATCCATAGTAAAACGCTCTCTGTCCCAGTCAGCGGAAGATCCCATTTTCTTTAACTGTTTTACGATACGTCCGCCGTACTCTTCTTTCCAGTCCCATGCATATTTCAGGAACTCATCACGGGTTAAGTCCGCTTTGTTGATTCCTTTTTCTTTCAGGCTGTTGATAACCTTAACCTCTGTAGCGATGGCTGCGTGGTCAGTACCCGGCTGCCATAATGCGGAATAGCCCTGCATTCTCTTGTAACGGATCAGGATATCCTGCATAGTGTTGTCTAATGCATGTCCCATGTGCAGCTGGCCGGTAATATTTGGCGGCGGCATAACAATGGTAAATGGTTTTTTACTTCTGTCTACTTCTGCATGAAAATATTTATTGTCTTCCCATTTCTGGTAAAGACGGTCTTCGATCCCTTTTGGATCATAGGTCTTTGCTAATTCTTTCATTCTGTCTCTCCTTCCAAAACTCAAATCCAGGAAAGTATCTTTCCTGGCTGCGCCGAGCACATTTGCGAAGCAAAAAAATTCTACTTGTGCGAGTGTGCAAAAAAGCCCTCCACATGCAATTTACATGTGAAGGGCGAATATACGCGGTACCACCTTCATTTTATCTCATCTGCCTCCTTTGAACTCCATTGAAATGAACTAACTGCCATCCATTCTTTATGAAAATGGAAATTCAACTCAGACGGAAATGAAATCTCTGTGATTGATTAACGGGAATCACCCGGGATTTCCTACCCACCATGTAATATATCTACCAGCTCATTTCCGGTCTTATTAAACCGATTCCTTCAATAGCTGAAACAATTTCCGTATATTACTCTGGCTTCAGACATCCGGTTCCAAAGCTACCTTCCGCAAACTGCCTGTCAGACGGTTTTCCAGTCCATGAACCATCTTCCCTGTCACCACATCTTTCGCGTACTCCTCTTTGTCACTACCTTTTTATAACTATAAAATTGTAAAGCAGATATTCGCAATCCGCTTTCCCTACTTGCTCATGAACGTAATTGCTCTACAGCATGCGTTCAAAGTCTTAAAACATCATAAACAACATTTTTTGCCTTGTCAAGTACTGATTCACGATATCAGGCTATCCCGAAGGAAAAACAAAAGACCAGATAAAGTAAAGATTTTTCTTTCCTTATTTTATCCGATCTTTTACTCTGCTTTTTTAATTATGATTCTTACAACTGTGAGTATCCGAATCCGTTTACCATGGCTTCAATAGCAAATCCCTTTTTACAATACGGACACTCATCTCTGCCAAAGGCCTGATAGCCCGGCACATCATCTTCAGTAAATACAGAATGTACTTCCATGCCGCCGACTTTTTTTACCGTACTGAAAATAGAAGAAATGCCGCGCACGGTTCCACCATAATACTGCACACATTCCAGGCTTCGCCGCACAGTCAATCCCGTTGTCGTAGTTGCCAGCAGCAGAATAACGTTTTTGCCCTTGATCGCCGGAATTGTATTATCACGGAAGATCAGCTGATTGTTCGCATTGTATTCCGGAGTAACCACATAAATGGTATCATGCAGGTTTGTGTTGCGGAATCCACGTTTTTCAAACTCCTGCGCCAGATAAGCACCTACCACTTCTGTGCCATCCATGCAGACAATTGTATCAACCACAGTAGAGTTCACATAATCTCCCGCCAGACTTTTGGCCACTTCCTGCGCTTCATTCGCACGGGTTTTCAAGCTTGTCATATCAATGTAAAAATTAATATGAGAGTGACTTGTAGCAAAATGCCCCGGAATAGCATGCAGTGCCACATGGTTATTGTTTCTCGCATACAGTTTTACCATTCTTGATTCCATCGTAAAATCCCCCTCTTACGTTATATTATCTGATGATGTGTCCAAGTACACCGTAGGAAATCAGTGTCATGATCACAGACGCCAGACAGATTCCACCCAGAATCGCCTTGAACGCTTTCTTGATGTCCATATCAATCAGAGATGCTACCAAAGCGCCGGTCCATGCGCCTGTTCCCGGAAGCGGAATACCAACGAATAAAACAAGTCCCCAGAACTCATACTTTTCAATCTGATCACGTTTTTTCATCGCTTTGTTTTCCATCTTCTCAACCAACGGACGGAACAGCTTTGTTTTTTTCATTGCCGCAAATATCTTTTTGATAAAAAATAAAATAAACGGAATCGGAATAATGTTTCCCACCGCGCTGATCAGGATTCCTTTCCACATCGTAATATCTAATAAAGATGATGCCAGAATGCCGCCTCTCAGCTCCAGAATCGGAAACAGTGAAATAATAAATACCACCGCTTCCCTTGAAATATGTGTACCTAAAGTACTTGTAAACCAGGTTACC
>CAVAFS010000429.1:0-4671 GCA_963587975.1 Bulleidia sp.
GCTTCTATCTCAGTCGTAAAAATTTCGGCTGAGATAAAACCTACACATACCTCCCGGCAGCTTCTATCTAATGTCTTATTTTTTACTTCGCGCCTTTCTTCCCTTCAGTGAATAAAGTTCAGCACTTTTTACTTCTTATTATGCAATACTTCTCTCCGGATATAATCAAAGGTAACATCTTCGCCCTCATCTGCCAGCATATACAGCAGTTTTTCCAGCAATTCCCGAACTTCCGGATGCATGATATGACGATCTTTTCCATGCAGATAATATTCCAGCGCACTGCGATCCGTATATTTTTCCTTCTGATAATTTTTTGAAGCAGACATACGGTCAATAAACATTTCCACCACATATTTATCCGGCATACGCATTCCTACCATGGCCGGTTCTGACGGCATTCCATAATCAATCCAGTATTCCATGTGATGCTTGTTACGTCCTTTGTGATGAAGCCATGCGGAGGAATATCCCTTATCCTTTCGCTCTGCATTGTTGGGGCTGACATCTCCCTGATAATATTTACAGCCAACCAGGAACTCCGACGGCATATATTTTGACAGATCATGCAATAATCCCTGCTTGTACAGACCTACCCGAAAACAGCCTTTCATGACCAGCATTTTATGATGATTGATTGTCTTTAAATGTTTCCAGAATTTCAAAAAATATGCCTCCCGTTTTAATTTCCAAATCGAAGGATTTTCAACTTACCCGAACTAAAATCACACGTAGAATTTCACATACATCCTTCTTCCATAGCCATACAAATATCCTACTTAAAATGTGATAAACACAAATGCAGTACTCGTCTGTATCAAATGTAAAATAAACAAATGCACCGGATAAAATGCATAAAATACATATTTCGCAGATGGACCTTTTTTCCCATTATACAAAAAGATCGGCAAAAAGGCAATCACACCAGGCAATTCCACGCTTCCGAAGAACAACAGCGAAATAACGACAAACGCCACTGCCTGAGCAACCACGTTCTCATGCAGCATCCAGACAAAATAAATCAATAAGATGCCACCGGCACCATAATCCGTCTGCAATGCTTCTGCCACGCAGGCACAAACTGCAACTACAACAAACTGCCATACCATTGGAATCGGCTGTCCCTCACTCCACGCCAGCTGTACCTTTTTTCCTTTATGTAACTTCACATAAGATGCTCCATTCTGAATCAGATCCAGCATCACCAAACCAATTGTGAGCGTCCAGAATACATTCTGGGAATGAATATCAACGATTTCATTCGAAAATGCCAAATCAAACGGTATTTCCGAAATCAATGCAAACAGAAACATCCGCAATTCATATTTTCGAATTTTGCTGGTATGGATACTTCCCTCCACAAGTAAAAATACAAATAACGGAAATGAAATCCTGCCAATGTAACGAAACATCATATTCATCGGAAACAGTACTGCTCCCACATGATCAATGACCATTGTTATAATGGCGATCATTTTCAGCGTAAAACTGTTGATGCATTTATAATTTTTATTCATGAACACGTCCTCTTAACTTTCTATAAGTTCCACTAAATCATCTTACCATAGTTCTATCCTTATGTAACCCGATTTTTTACAATATCAGGTTCAAATGTATTTTACAATTTATTTCATACTATTTGTGCATCATCAAATTATTTATGCAATCTCTCTGTTGTTTATTCTTCGATGACTTGCACAGCATCTTTATTTGTTATAAGATAATAGAAGTTCTATCACCATTTTTTATTGTGGAAAGATTATTGATAGCATGTAATTTATTTTTGAAATAATCCGGAGGATTTTATATATATGAATATTGCAATTATCACTGGTGCTTCCAGTGGTCTCGGACGTGAATTTGCTTTGCAGATCTGTCAAAACTATGCTTCTGAAATTGATGAAATCTGGTTACTTGCCAGACGAAAAGAACCTCTGCTTGCTCTGGCACAGGAAATTTCTTCCACAGGAATCTGTGTCGGTGCCGCCATGCCGATGGATATTACCGATGAGGAACAAATGAAAGATTTTCAGGATAAACTGGATATCGAAGCTCCTACCGTCAAATATCTGGTCAATGCTGCCGGTCTTGCAAAAATTGGCGGACCATTTACATTACAGCCCGAAGAATTAACCCATATGATCGATCTGAACTGTAAGGCTGCCGTTCATATGACTGCGATCTGCATGCCGCATTTTGACAAAGGCTCCAGGATTTTACAGATCTGTTCCACTGCCGGCTTTCAACCAATGCAGGGGCTCAATGTATATGCCGCCTCCAAAGCATTTCTGCTCCGTTACAGCCAGGCACTTCGCTGGGAATTAATTGGAAAACAGATTTATGTGACAGCTGTCTGCCCATATTGGATCAAAGATACCGAATTTATCGGTGTTGCAAAAGATACTGACAACCCAAAAGCCGCTCATGCGGTACATCATTTTCCACTGGCTTCCAAAACAAAATCCGTGGTACGTCTTGCCCTGTTGGATAACAAACTGGGGCTTTGGGTATCCACTCCCGGACCGGTCTGTTTTGTTCATCGGCTGTTCTGCAAAATCATGCCGCCGGTGGTAGCCATGGGATGGTGGGAACTGATACGACGCGTATAAATTCTTCTTTCGTATATTTGTGTGATTTTCTAATTCACAAAACATATATGGCGCCAGTCAGGCAATCTTTCTTCGGCAAGCGATGTTAGCTGCAGAGGTAAGATTGATGACTGGCGCCTTCACTAACTCAATTATTTAAAACCACACAATTACCCAAACCGAAACTTATAAAACCGCCTGGATTAACTTTGGATCATAACCTGCTTCGCGCAGTGCCGCAATGATCTGTTTCTTATGCTCAGTACCAAATGCTTCCATAGTAATCCGAATCTCCACAGCCGCATTTCTGTTGGAAGATACAAACTGGTTATGATCCAGTTTAATGACATTGGCCTGTACACCTGCTACAACGCCTGCAACTCTGCACAATTCACCCGGTTTATCCGGAAGCTGAATGGATACGGTAAAGATACGGTCACGCAGGATCAGACCTTTCTGTACAACAGATGACATAGTGATAACATCCATATTTCCACCACTCAGAATAGAAACCACACGTTTGTCTTTCACATTCAGATGTTTCAGTGCTGCTACAGTCAGCAGACCGGAATTCTCTACGATCATCTTATGATTCTCTACCATATCAAGGAATGCAACGATGAGCTCATCATCATGTACAGTAATGATATCGTCCAGATTTTCCTGGATATATGGGAAAATTTTACTTCCCGGCGTTTTTACAGCAGTACCGTCAGCAATGGTATTTACCTGCGGTAAGGTTACTACTTCGCCTGCTTCCAGAGAGGCCTGCATGCAGTTTGCACCTGCCGGCTCTACACCGATAACTTTGATCTTCGGATTTAACAGTTTTGCCAGTGTAGACACACCGGTTGCAAGTCCGCCGCCACCGATTGGCACCAGAATGTACTCTACTAACGGAAGTTCCTGGAAGATCTCCATTGCGATGGTTCCCTGACCAGTTGCAACTGCCGGATCATCAAACGGGTGAATGAATGTATAGCCGTGCTCTTCTGCCAGCTCATATGCTTTTGCGCAAGCCTCATCATATACATCTCCGTACAGAACAACTTCTGCGCCGTAACTCTTGGTACGGTTTACTTTGATCAGCGGTGTTGTAGTCGGCATTACGATGGTTGCCTTTGCGCCATAGCGTTTTGCAGCGTAAGCTACACCCTGTGCATGGTTTCCTGCGGATGCAGTGATCAGACCACGCTGACGTTCTTCCTCTGTCAAAGTACTGATTTTGTAATAAGCACCACGTACTTTATATGCACCGGTAAACTGCATGTTTTCCGGTTTCAGATATACTTTATTGCCGGTCTGCTCGCTTAAATACTCACTGTAAACCAGCTTTGTCTCCTGTGTTACTTTTTTGACGATTTCACTGGCTTCCTCAAAACGATCCAGTGTCAACATTTCACTCATTTACATCCTCCTTCTGAAACAACGCATCTACAAACTGATCCGCGTCAAATTTCTGCAGATCATCGATGCTCTCTCCTACACCAATATATTTTACCGGAATACCAAGTTCAGAATGAATTGCAACTGCAATACCTCCCTTGGCCGTTCCGTCCATCTTGGTCAAAACAATACCTGTGATTTCAGCAGCCTCACTGAACTGCTTTGCCTGAACCAGCGCATTCTGTCCGGTAGTTGCATCCAAAACGACTAATGTCTCACGGTATGCCTCCGGATATTCTTTCTCCAGAATACGATTGATCTTCTTCAGCTCTTCCATCAGATTTTTCTTGTTGTGCAGACGTCCTGCGGTATCGCACAGTAATACATCTGCTTTACGGGCTTTTGCTGCCTGAACAGCATCATATACGACGGATCCAGGATCAGATCCTTCCTGTCCACCGACGATTTCCACTCCGGCGCGGTTGGCCCACTCCGTCAACTGCTCTCCGGCTGCGGCACGGAAGGTATCAGCTGCACCCAGAATTACTTTTTTGCCCTGATTTTTCAGTTTTCCGGCTAATTTTCCGATGGTTGTTGTCTTTCCGACACCGTTTACGCCAATTACCAGAACAACGGATTTTTCCTCTTCAAAACGATATGCAGTATCACCCACATACATCTGTTCTTTGATGCTGTT
>CAVAFS010000430.1:0-7189 GCA_963587975.1 Bulleidia sp.
AAATAAAAGATACTGGAAAAAATACGAAAAGTGTAATTTTTTATAGAAAAGACAGTCTGCTAAGGGGCAGAAGAAATTGGAGGAAACGATATTTGAAACCAGAATTGAGTCAGTTAAACGCGTATGAGATCAGAGAGGAGAGACGACTGGATGATATTCACTCAGACGGTATGCTGCTTGTGCACAAAAAAAGTGGCGCACGTATCTGCGTAATGTCAAACGAGGATGCCAATAAAGTATTTTACATCGCATTCCGTACACCGCCAAAGGACAGTACCGGTGTACCGCACATCATCGAGCATACCGTATTATGCGGAAGTAAGAAATTCCCGGTGAAAGATCCGTTTATTGAGCTGGTAAAAGGCTCTCTGAATACATTCTTAAATGCAATGACTTATCCGGATAAGACGATTTACCCGGTGGCAAGCTGCAACGACAAAGACTTCCAGAATCTGATGGATGTCTATCTGGACAGCGTTTTTTCACCGAATATTTATAAAGAGCAGAATATTTTCCGTCAGGAAGGCTGGCATTATGAGCTGAAAAGCCCGGAAGATGAACTGACCTTAAACGGTGTTGTATATAATGAGATGAAAGGTGCCTTTTCTTCTGCAGACGGCGTGTTGGATCGTGAGATTTTACGTTCCTTGTTCCCGGATACTCCGTACAGCAACGAGTCCGGGGGAGATCCGCAGGTGATCCCGGAGCTGACTTATGAGGATTATCTTGATTTCCATCGCAAATATTATCACCCGTCCAATTCCTGGATTTATCTGTATGGTGATATGGATGTAGTAGAAAAATTGAACTGGCTGGATGAAGAATATTTAAGCCATTATGACAGAATTGATGTGGATTCCACCATTCCGGAGCAGGCCCCGTTTGCGGCACCGGTGGAGCATGAGATCCCATATTCCATCTCCAGTACAGACAGCACGGAAAATAATACGTATCTGTCCTGCAACTGGGCGGTTGGAAACAACTTAAACAGAGAGCAGTACATCGCATTTGACATTCTGGATTATGCACTGCTCAGCACACAGGGCGCACCGATCAAACAGGCGTTACTGGATGCAGGCATCGGTACGGATATTTACGGTGGCTATGACAGCGGCACGTATCAGCCGATCTTCTCCATTGTAGCAAAACATGCGAATGCCTCTGACCAGGAGCGTTTTGTGCAGATCATTCGTGAAGTGCTGCAGGAGCAGGTGAAAAACGGCATTAATAAAAAGACATTACTGGCAGCCATCAACGGTTCCGAATTTAAATTCCGTGAGGCAGATTTTGGACGTTTCCCGAAAGGACTGATGTTTGGTCTGCAGCTTATGGACAGCTGGCTGTACGATGAGAATGCGCCGTTCCTTCATATCGAAGAACTGGGTGTTTACGATTTCCTCAGAAAACAGCTGGATACCGATTATTTTGAGCAGCTGATCCAGGAATATTTACTGGACAATACACATGCCTCTTATGTTCGTGTTGTTCCGGAAATCGGTCTGACCGGCAAGAGAGAGCAGGCCTTAAAAGAAAAATTACAGGCATATAAAGCATCTTTAAGCGAAGCAGAGATTGCGAAACTGGTAGAAGAGACAAAAGCACTGGAAAAATATGAGGAAGAGCCGTCTTCTAAGGAAGATCTGGAGACCATTCCGCTGCTTTCCCGTGAAGATATGAAGCAGACCAGTGAGCCATATAAAAATGCGGAGGAAACCATCGCAGGTGTTCCGTATCTGTGGCATGAGTATCAGACCAATGGTATCGTATATCTGGATCTGCTGTTTGATGCGCATCATATTTCCGAAAATCTGATTCCATATATGGGAATTCTGAAAGTGCTGATGGGTAAACTGAATACCGCAGATTATTCCTATACGGATTTTACGGATGAAGTAAACCTGTGCACCGGCGGCATTTCCAATGAAGTGAACGTGACCGGAGATGTACAGCATACAAATAACTATCAGGTAAAATACGAAGTACGTCTGAAAGTGCTGGAAGCAAACCTTACCCGTGGTGTGGAACTGATCAGGAGCATGATGCTGTCCACCCAGTTTACAGATGAGAAGCACATTTATGAAGTCTTGGCGCAGGTAGAATCCAGACTGCGCAATGAGCTCAGCGACAGCGGAAATGTGATTTCTGCGACCAGAGCATTGTCCTATTATTCCAAACGCGCAAAATATGCGGACAGTGTACAGGGCATTGGATTTTATGAGACGTTAGATCACATTGTGACCAATTATGAGTCTGAAAAACAGAATCTGGTGGAAAAATTACAGGAAGTCTGCACTCTGGTCTTCCAGCCGCAAAATCTATTGGTAAGTGTGACCAGTGATGCAGCGGGCTATGCGGCATTGAAAGCACTGTCCGGACAGATCACAGAAGGGCTGCATGCAGATACTGCAAAAGAGATGGCAGAAATTTCCCTGCCGGAGCAGAAAAACGAAGGATTTCTGGATGCTTCCCAGATTCAGTATGTTTCCCTGGCGGGAAATTACGCGCAGGAGGGCTATGCATATCACGGCGCAATGCGCGTGTTTAAGGTAATCATGAACTATGAATACCTGTGGCAGAACATCCGTGTCAAAGGCGGTGCCTATGGATGCGGTACAAATGTAGGCAGAAACGGCGATGTGTGTTTCCTGTCTTACCGTGATCCGAACCTTGGACGGACGCTTGACGTTTATCGTGGTGTGACAGAGTATCTGAAAAACTTTGAGACAGATGAGCGCGGCATGACACGTTTTGTTATCGGGGCCTTCAGCGAACTGGATGCACCTCTGACACCGTTAAGCCAGGGCAGAAGATCCCTGCTTTCCTATCTGACGGGTGTTACTTATGAGATGATTCAGGAGGAGCGTGAGCAGGCACTGCACACCGAACCACAGGACATCAGAAACCTTGCAGACACGATGCAGGCGGTACTGGATCACAGCTATATCTGTGCCATCGGAAACGAAGGAAAATTAAAAGAAGAATCACAGTTGTTTGATGTATTAGAAACATTATAAAATAATAGTTATGGATCAGATTCCGTCCCTAATAATCGGAAAGGATGAACTGGGTGGAATCTGAGCCAATTCATTACAAGGAGATATCGCATGAACGCAAATTTTAAATCCGGATTTGTTACATTGATCGGAAGACCAAACGTAGGAAAATCCACACTGATGAATCAGTTGATCGGCCAGAAAATTGCTATAACATCTAAAAAACCGCAGACCACAAGAAACCGGATCCAGACCGTGTATACAGACACAGAACGTGGACAGATCGTATTTTTGGACACACCGGGTATTCATAAAGCAAAAAATAAACTTGGCGAGTACATGGTGACCGTGGCAGAGCGTACCCTGCAGGATGTAGATGTCATCGTTTGGCTGGTGGAGCCAAGTACCTTTATCGGTGCAGGAGAGCAGCACATTGCCGAGCAGCTTCGTAAATCCAATCTGCCGGTAATTCTTGTCATCAACAAGACCGATACGGTAAAAAAAGAAGAAGTATTGTTGTTTATCGATGCATACCGCAAACTTCTGGATTTCGCAGAAATCATTCCGGCTTCTGCTTTACATGGAGACAATACAGACACGATCATTGATATGATCTTCAAATATCTGCCATATGGACCGATGTTTTACGATGAGGATACCGTGACAGATCAGCCGGAGCGTCAGATCGTAGCAGAGATCATCCGTGAGAAATCCCTGCATGCATTGGATGAGGAGATTCCGCATGGTATTGCTGTAACAATTGAGTCCATGAAACAGAGAAAGAACGGCATTACCGATATCGAGGCAACCATTATCTGTGAGCGTGACTCCCACAAGGGAATCATTATCGGAAAAGGCGGTGCCATGCTGAAAAAAATCGGAAGCAATGCCCGTTTTGAGATTGAAAAATTACTGGAGTGCAAAGTCAATCTGCGTCTTTGGGTAAAAGTGCGCAAAGGCTGGCGTGACAGCGATGTCCAGATGAAAAATTTTGGATATAATATCAACGAATAAGCAGCAAGGGAAGAAGTGGAAACGTTTATGGGGCAGACTTGCATTCTGACGGGGATGATCCTGAATACGATGCCGGTGGGAGAATATGATAAGAGAATTACAATTTTAACCCGTGAACGCGGGAAGATCACTGCTTTTGCCCGGGGAGCCAGACGACCGAAAAGCTCCCTGCAGGCAGCTACCAACCTGTTCTGCTTCGGAACTTTCGAGGCCTATGAAGGGCACAGTTCCTACACGGTGGTAAAGGCGGACATCAGCAACTATTTCCGGGAGCTGGCCATGGATCTGGATAAGACATACTATGGCTGTTATTTTTTGGAATTAGCAGATTATTTCTGTCAGGAAAATAACGACTGCGTTAATCAGTTGAAACTGGTCTATCAGACACTGCGGGCCTTAAGTGTACCGTCATTATCTCCGAAGCTTGTCCGGGTGATCTACGAGCTGAAAACACTGGTTTATTTTGGTGTGTACCCGAATGTGTTTGCCTGCACAGCCTGTGGCAGCAGGGAACAGCTCTGGTGTTTTGACGAAAAGAGCAATGGCGTGATGTGCAGGGAATGTCAGCCGGGACCGGTGAAATACCCGCTGGATGATGCGGCGTTGTATACCATGCAGTACATAGTGACAGCACCGGTGGAAAAACTGTATACCTTTACGGTGACAGAGGAAGTATTTGGGCAGGTTGCGAAGCTGATTCAGTATTATATGAGGCAATATGTGGAAAAAGAATTAAAGACCCTTGCTTTTTTGACATAGGAATACTTGCAATCAGAGGCATAAACCGTTATAATTTAGAAATTGATGCAGGCAGTACTCTGTTGGTATAAAATTTGCAGTGTGTTGTCTGCGTAAATTACAGAATATCAGATAAGAGATGACTTCCACTTTTATTAGGAAGAATATGTCATGTGTTGCATGACGTGCATCTCACAGCAAGAATGCCGGGAGCATTCTTGAATACAAAAATGTGATATTCTGGATTTGGAGGATAAGATATGAAGAAAAGAATGGCGGCGCTTGGCTGCTGTATCGGAATGAGTATGCTGCTTGGTGCATGCGGCGCAAAGCTGGATGTACAGGAGAATACCATTGCATTACAGAGAAACGGTAAAATTCTGGAAGCGGCTGTAGAGTCCTTTGACCAGTCTTATTACGATCAGGAGGAACTGGATACCTATGTACAGAATGCTGTTGACGATTACACCGCAGAACATGGGAAAAAATCAGTTTCTGTGACGGACTCAAAAGTGGAAGAGAAAAAAGCATATCTTACCCTGCAGTATGAAAATGCAGAGACGTTCAGTGATTTTACCGGTATTGAGTGTTTTTCCGGAAGTATTGTGGAGGCGCAGTCTGCGGGCTATGATTTTAATCTGGATTTTTATCCGGTGACAGAAGGCAAAGCGGATACGAAAACTGTAAAAGGATCCACGCTGTTGGAAGATGACGATCTGAAAGTATTGATCGTAAAGGAAAACTCAGATCTAATCGTTCCGGGAAAAATCGCGTATGTTTCTACAGAAGGCACAGAAGTGACTTCGGAGAAGCAGGTGAACGTTACACAGAAAGAACAGGATACAGACGAAGCGGTGCTTGTATATGTACTATACAAGTAGATTGCTTTAAAATGAGATAGATGTTTCGTGAAGATGCACGACAACTGTCTGACTTTGAACGAAGCAGCCTGTGGCATGAAACAGATGAATTAGGAGACAGATTACGCATAATTGTAATCAGTCCCTAAAAATAAATGGAAGAAAGAGGACATATCATGGAAAAAACAATGGACAAAATTGTAGCACTGGCAAAATCCAGAGGATTTGTTTATCCGGGATCTGAGATTTACGGTGGACTTGCAAATACATGGGATTACGGAAATCTTGGTGTTGAGTTAAAGAACAACGTAAAAAAGGCATGGTGGCAGAAATTTATCCAGGAGAGCCCGTACAACGTAGGTGTTGACTGTGCCATCCTGATGAACCCACAGACATGGGTTGCATCCGGACATCTTGGCGGTTTCTCTGATCCGCTGATGGATTGTAAAGAATGCCATGAGCGTTTCCGTGCAGACAAGATCATTGAGGATTTTGCAGAGGAAAACAATATTGAGTTAAAAGGTTCCGTAGACGGATGGACACAGGAAGAGATGAAAGACTTCATCGCTGAGAATAACGTACCGTGTCCGACCTGCGGCAAACATAACTTTACCGATATCCGTCAGTTCAACCTGATGTTCAAAACATTCCAGGGTGTAACAGAGGATGCCAAAAATACCGTATATCTTCGTCCGGAGACCGCACAGGGTATTTTTGTAAACTTCAAAAACGTACAGCGTACATCCAGAAAGAAAATCCCGTTTGGTATCGGCCAGATCGGTAAATCTTTCCGTAACGAGATCACACCGGGTAACTTTACTTTCCGTACCAGAGAGTTTGAACAGATGGAACTTGAGTTCTTCTGTGAGCCGGACACAGACCTTGAGTGGTTTGAGTACTGGAGAAACTTCTGTATCAACTGGCTGAAATCTCTTGGTATGAAAGAAGAAGAGATGCGTGTCCGTGACCATGATCAGGAAGAGTTATCCTTCTACAGCAAAGCAACCAGTGATATTGAGTTCTTATTCCCGTTTGGCTGGGGCGAGCTCTGGGGTATTGCAGACCGTACCGATTATGATCTGACACAGCATCAGAATACATCCGGACAGGATCTGACCTACTTTGACGATCAGAAAAATACAAAATACATCCCGTACGTTATCGAGCCATCCCTTGGTGCAGACCGTGTGGTACTTGCATTCCTTTGCGGTGCATATGATGAGGAGAACATTGGAACAGAGGAGAAACCGGACGTAAGAACTGTCCTTCATTTCCATCCGGCACTGGCACCGGTTAAGATTGGTGTGCTTCCGTTATCAAAGAAATTAAATGAGGGCGCAGAGAAAGTATTTGAGCAGCTTTGCAAAAAATACAACTGTGAGTTCGATGACAGAGGAAATATCGGTAAACGTTATCGTCGTCAGGACGAGATCGGAACTCCGTTCTGCGTTACTTACGATTTTGATTCCGAGGAAGATCATGCAGTTACTGTTCGTGATCGTGATACCATGGAACAGGTTCGTATTCCGATTGATGAGCTGGATGCTTACTTTGCAGACAAATTTACATTCTAAAAAATAGAAT
>CAVAFS010000431.1:0-4259 GCA_963587975.1 Bulleidia sp.
TTGCAACCACTGGTTTACTATGGCTTCTGCTGACTTCTCGCCATTCGTTGTTACTGACGGATTTCATACTCTGTTTCCATCCGCTGACGAGATCTCCCTTGGTACCACACGTTTCTTTCACTCCACATATCTGCCACATTTACTACAGTTAATTCCGAGTAGTTATTGGACTTTAGTTTGTCGTGCAACCTTATCCTTAACTGTAGCCTGATGTGATTTCTGTTCGTCAGACCAAAGATTTGCCTCCACCTTCCTTCAGATTCCCCTCACGTTAATCATAGTATATCTATGAATAGGACACCCTTGGTCTTGGCTGTATCCTTCCCACTACTAGGGCGGATTAGGGACTTTCACCCGTTAGAAACGTGCGCCGCAAGGCGCACACGCAAAGAGCTGAACAGACCAACCTCTGTTCAGCTCTTTCTTGTTTCATAGGAAAGTTCGTCCTATAAATAAAAACGCTCCGCATGGATTGCACTGCGGTGGAGATGAGGAATGTTGCAATGCACACTCGCACGGAAAGAGATTCTTGCTTATTATAGCTCTCTTTACCTCAAATCTGATCCTTTTCCTGCTCATCCAGCAGATTTCCCATACTCTTCAGACCAATGTACAATGTCGAAGTATTATGTAACAGGGAAGACGTGGTCGGCTGAATGATTCCACCAACACCAAGTGCGATCAGACCTGCGTTGAACCCAACAATAAAACGATAATTTCGACGAATCCGCTGCATCAGCCTGTTACTGATTTTTTTCAATGTCACAATCTCATGCAGATTGTCTGCTGCGATCGTAATGTCAGCAATTTCACGAGCAATAGCTGCGCCATCACTAATGGCCACACCTGCATCTGCGGCAGACAGAGCCGGTGAATCGTTGATTCCGTCACCGATCATGATAACCTTATGGCCAAGCGCTTTCTCCTTCTCTACAAAGTTTGCCTTATCTTCCGGCAGAACTTCGGAATAATACTCATCCACACCGACTTTTCGTGCGATTGCTGCTGCAGTACGCTCGCTGTCTCCGGTCATCATGACAATCTTTTCGATACCATTGTCACGCAAATCCCGGATGACATCAGCTGCTTCCTCACGTACCGGATCTTCGATACAAATAACGGCTGCAAGCTGCTGATCGATTGCCATGTACAGGCAGGAACACTCTTCCGGAAGGTTGTCAAATACAACTTCCCTGCCTTCAGGAATCTGACACTGCTCATCCTCAAATACAAAATGATAACTTCCAATCACGACACGTTTTTCCTCGATAAAGGAAGAAATACCGTGTGCTACGATGTATTCTACTTTGGAATGCATCTCCTGATGCTCCAGTTTTTTCTCTTTGGCAGCTGTCACAACGGCTTTTGCCATGGAATGAGGGAAATGCTCTTCCAGGCAGGCTGCGATACGAAGCAATTCCCCCGGCTCGGAATCGTTGAATGGAATAACATCAATCACGGTCGGTTTTGCCTTTGTCAGTGTACCTGTTTTATCAAATACAATGGTTATTGCTTCTGCAACTGCCTCCAGATATTTTCCACCTTTGACGGTAATATCACACTGCTGTGCCTCACGGATTGCGGAAAGCACGGAAATCGGCATAGCCAGCTTCAGTGCACAGGAGAAGTCTACCATCAGGATAGACAATGCTTTTGTGGCATTTCTGGTCAGTAACCAGGTCAGTACTGTACCACCTAAGGTATACGGAACCAGCTTGTCTGCCAGATGCTCTGCTTTGCCTTCCAGATTGGATTTCAGTTTTTCAGAATCCTCGATCATGGTAACGATCTTCTCGTATTTTGTGGCACTTCCGGTTGCTTCCACACGGATGGTCAGCTCGCCCTCTTCCAGAACAGTACCTGCATAAACGTAAGAATCGATTGTTTTTGCAACCGGTACGGATTCACCTGTCAGGGAAGCCTGATTTACGGTAGCGTCGCCATCTGTTACCACGCCATCAAACGGAATCACATTTCCGGCATGAACGATGATCTCATCACCTTTTTCAATAGTAGAAGAAGATACCAGAACTTCCTGATCTCCGACTTTCTGCCATACTTTCTCTACGTTCAGAGACATGCTTCGTGCCAGATCACCGACGGATTTCTTGTGTGTCCACTCCTCAAGCAGCTCGCCAATGCCAAGCAGGAACATCACGGAACCTGCAGTTCCCATATCCTGACGGAGCAGTGATACCGCAATACCCGTTGCATCCAGGACAGCCACATCCAGGCGGCGGTGACCCAGACTCTGCAGTCCTTTCCATATATAACGGATACCGTTGACCACCGTGATTACATTTCGGATCGGTGCCGGTAAAAATAATTTCTTTCCGTAATGCCATACGACTTTACAGATTAATTTTTCTTTATATTCGGAGTTTAACTCACGTCCGGTACTCTCCAGATATCCTTCCGGTACTTCCACCAGCTGATATTTGAACGTACATAATAAATGAATAATGGCAGCCCGGTCTCCGTTGTAACTGATCACAACGTCCGCTGTCTGTTCGTAAACTTTTGCATCAACTACAAGATCCGACTGCTGCAGATAATATTGCAGGACGTCTGCCTGCTCATATGTCATGCGCTGCTGCGCCATATGTACACGTAGACGTCCCTTTATCTCATGTTTGATCGCAAATTTCATTATTCTGCCTGTGCTTCCTCAGCCTGAGTCTCTTCTGCCTCAGTTACTTCTTCGTCCTCAACGTATGCTTCCGCAGCGGCACGGTCAGCATTGATCTGTTTTGCCTCAGCAAGAATATCGCCTGCATTCTCCTGAACAGTTGTTGCTGTTTTTACTACAGTGTCTTTTGCACGCAGTACAGCAGCGGTGCAACCTGTATAAACTTTCTTAGCATCTTTGCTTGTAAGGATTTTGATACCTGCTGTTCCAAAAGCAAGACCTGCTACAAAAAGACCAACTTTTCCTGCATTAAATTTTTTGAACATAATATTTTCCTCCATTTGCGTGTATTTGTTTTTAAGTTTATGATTAATTATAATCATCAAGCTGCATTTTTTCAAGCACTTTCTACATAAATGATACAACTTTTCAATAAGATTTTTGTTAAAATTTACTAACTTTTGATAGATTTTTCAACTCTCAGTTTGCGTCTTTATACCGATTTTTTGTGCACTTTCCTCAATTAGTTTACGCTATAAAACCGTGCGCAGTATGCAGGGAGCACAAGAGAGGCCTCTCCATTTACCACAGTTACGTCCTTCTGATACTCTGGATGTGCCTTTTTCATCTCCGCATCATCACTGCTGTAAATGAGTTTTAATTTTTGGGCCTGCGGAATTTTCATGGTATAATCCTGCTCTTTTGCATCGCCAAAATGGAAAACTGCGACAATCCGCTCCTTTTTGCTCTTCCGTTCAAAGGCGTAAATACATTTTTCTTCCTGATGGCAGTCGATCCACTGAAATCCATCCTGTGCATAATCTTCTTCCCAGAAAGCAGGGTGTTTCTCATATACCTCATTCAGTCCCATCATAAACTTATGAAATTCTTTATGTTTCGGAAACTTCAAAATATCCCAGTCCTGCTGCCGTTTTTCATCCCACTCACGGAACTGTGCAATTTCATTTCCCATAAAATTCAGTTTTTTGCCCGGATGTGCATACATATACATGTACATCGCCCGCGCCTGCGGAAATTTATCGTCATAGTCACCACTCATTTTCTGGATAATGGTTGCCTTTCCGTGAACCACCTCATCATGAGATAACGGAAGTACATATGCTTCATTATAATAATACATCATGGAAAAAGTGAGTTTGTGATAGTTCGCGGAACGGTATTCCGGCGCTGTCCGGAAATAATTCAGCGTATCATTCATCCAACCCATATCCCATTTGTAATCAAAACCAAGGCCACCCTCATGAACGGATCTGGTCACGCCCGGATAAGAGGAAGAATCCTCTGCCATCAGCATAGCCGTCGGGAAACGGTCTTTTAATCCCTGATTCATATTCTGAATAAAAGAAACTGCCAGATTGTTCACGCCTCTGGCCTCATTGCCCTGCCAGTAGATCAGGTTGCTCACCGCATCCATACGCAGACCGTCAAAATGATACTCTGCCAGCCAATAAGCCGCTGCAGACTGCAGGAAGCTTCGCACTTCTCCTCTGGAATGCATGAAATTGCAGCTTCCCCACTCGCTGTAACCGACATCCTGATTCGGATATTCATATAATGCAGAACCGTCATAATTCCACAGTGCATAGGCATCCACCGCAAAATGCACCGG
>CAVAFS010000432.1:0-5338 GCA_963587975.1 Bulleidia sp.
ACCTATTATGTGGCAGACGTGGAATTGTCCTCAGCGGACTATCTGAAAACCGCACTGGCGCAAAACATGTTTGGCACAAATGTGACGGAAACGACATCCGAGCAGGCGGAGGATCACAATGCGATTTTGGCCATCAATGGTGATTATTATGGAGCAAATAAAACGGGTTACGTGATCAAAAACGGAACCGTTTACCGGAGTACACAGCGCAGTGACAGCGAATACGACGATCTGGTCATTTACGAGGACGGCAGTTTCGGAATTATCAATGAGACAGAAGTAAGCGCAGAAGAACTGGTGGAAGACGGTGTGACACAGCTCTTTGCCTTCGGTCCGACGTTGGTAGAAGATGGAGAAGTTGTAGTCAGTCAAAATGACGAAGTTGGAAAAGCTATGGCAAGCAATCCGCGAACTGCCATCGGAATCATTGATGACTGTCATTATATATTAGTAGTTGCGGATGGAAGAAGTAGCGAGAGCGAAGGCCTTTCCCTGTACGAGCTGGCGCAGATTATGCAGGAGTACGGATGTGAAACTGCTTATAACTTGGACGGTGGCGGATCTTCTACCATGTATTTTAATGGTGAAGTCGTAAATAATCCGACCACGAACGGACACAGTTTTTCAGAAAGAGAGGTAAGTGACATTGTATACATCGGATATGAATAAATGGAAAAAAATGCAGATGATCTATGCGGGTGTGACAGCTTTCTGCATCATCGGAACGATCATTTATGAACATTTCAGTTACGGAGAATATTCCATGTTGATGCGGCTTGCATTTCTGTTCCCATTGCTTGGCGGCGTGGTGTTGTACGGAGGCTTACGAAAATGGAAACGACCGATTCTGACGCTGGCTTATTGTCTGTGGAACAGCGGCATCGCGATTTTTATATCAGGCTGTCTGGTAGGTGGAATAATCACAATCTCCGGCAGAAGTTTTGCTTATGGCCCATGTTACTGGGCAACGGGATTGATCTTTCTGGTGACGGCGGTGGCCGCAGGGGCAGTACCGGCGAAGGGACGGAAAATTTTGTCATAGCCGAAAGGAACATAGCCCCAAAAGTGCCAATTCCTGAAATTCAATGCATTCAGAGATATCAAATGATGTGTAAATGAAACAAATAAAATAAGCTGGAATGGCGATTAAGAAAAGGAAGCATATTAGCAAATATATCAAAGTGCTAATCTGCTTCCTTTTATATACAATAACGTATCAAAGCCAATGAAATATAATTGGGATAAGGAATTCAATGGCAAATATAATGATAAAAATGATACGTTGCCAGTTTTTACTTTTTTTGTATCGGTTATAATCCTGTTCAGAGAACGGAATATTGTTTCTTAAATGCTGTATTTGCCTGGAAAAACCTGTACGCCTGCAAATATATCGAAAGGTAAACCAAACGAAAAATACAAGTCCCTTAACAACAGAAGAAATCAAGTTTGCCTGGTATCCGCGGAAGTGGCCGAAATACTTAGAAAGCGGAATTAAAGAAAAAACAAGGATCTCTATTAAGTAATACAAAAATATCCAGCGATGCATACGTTTGATATCCATGATTTCTGTGGCCGCTTCCGAGTGCAGATCCAGCGCATTCATATCCTCCGTGGCATAAATATCTGTGATGCGTGCATTGCACACCTGATGCCATCCCATATCTTCGATCATGCTCACCATGCCGCTGACATCATCTGTCTTTGGCAGAGCACAAAGGCTCTGATACCGCATGCGTGTCGGCTGCCTCTTTTTCAGTGCTATAAATGGACCAAGAAAGCCATTGCTGCTTAAAATCAGCCCTTTGGAGGCCTGCTCTTCCAGCCAGTGTGCCAGGTATTCTGTGTCATACCAGGAAAATGGACAGTATTTCCATACTTTTTTTGTAGTCTCCTCACTCATTATAGTTCCCCCTCTCTCAAACATGTCAAAGCAATTCCAGAAAGCACATGTCGATTTGTGTTGATAAGAATTGCTGTCAGTCTTATGCCTGTTTGATCTGAATTATTTCATCAGGCTATTTGCGTCTGCCAGACATTGCGTCAGGCGTAATACTTCTGCCTGATAAATCTGTAATCCCTTCTCCGTCAGTGCGTAAGTTCGTTTGCGGCCTTCTACAGCCGTTTCGTGAATCAGTTTTTCCTGTTCAAATTTTCCGAGAATTGTATACAACGTTGCCGGTCCGAGGTGAACCCGGTCTTTGGTCAGTTCCCGGATGAAATCCGTAATTTCCACACCACATTTTTCCCCCTGTGAAAAAGCCATCAGGACGTAAAACATGGATTCTGTTAAAGTTTCAAGCGCTTTTTTTGCCATATTTTGTCTCCGTTATCTTGTCAGTTTACTGCTGAAAAAACAGCAGATTTTTAAGTGCTATAGCAATATCAATAGACGATATCATTTATTGATATCGATATATGATATTATAGAGGGAATGTCAATAGGATTTATAAAAATAGTGTTACAAAATTTTTGTGTAGATTTTTAGCGGAATAGACAGGTTAATTTGTGCTTGTAAATGACAGCATATTGACGCAGATTTTCCAAATGGGGTATACTGCTAGAAAAGAGTATTAGCGAATCGTTAATAATATTGGGAAAGCGGGGGAATCGAATGAAAGGACTGAATATACCTGTTGGTGTTTCTGATTTTGCAGAAATACGGCAGAACGGATATTATTATGTAGATAAAACAGGCTTAATCTGTGAATTGCTGAAGACAACAGGTACAAAGGTGACTTTGGTCACCCGCCCAAGGCGCTTTGGTAAAACACTTACGATGAGCATGCTGGACAATTTTTTGAATATCCGAAAGGATAGCAAATGTATATTTGCAGGGCTTGAAATAGCGAAACAGGATGCACTTTGCCGTGAGTGGATGAATCGCTGGCCAGTGATATTTGTTTCCTTCAAGCAGGTGGATGGGCTGGATTTTGCAAGCGCATATGAGATGTTGAAACAGGTAGTTGCGGATGTTTATAAACAGCATTTGTACTTGTTGGAAAGTGAAAAAATAGCAGAGTTTGATAAACAGATCATACGACGCCTGGTAGAAAGAAAAGGATCTGAAGCAGAGACAAAGAACAGCTTCGGGCTGCTTACAAATGTTATGCAGGCATATTATGGTCAGCAGGTCATTCTTCTGATGGATGAATACGATGTACCGGTGGCGAAAGCAAACAGCAATGGCTATTATACGGAAATGATGGATATGATGAAAGGAATCATGCAGCCGTTGAAAGATAATCCGTCGCTTCGTTTTGCGGTCATTACCGGATGTCTGAAAATTGCCAAAGAAAGTATATTTACGGGAACCAACAACTTTGTTTCTGATACGATTACGGATTCCAGATTAAATGAATATTTCGGCTTTACACAGAAAGAGGTGGATCGTATTTTACAGGACGCCGGTGCCGAAAAACAGGCCGAACTGGTAAAAACGTGGTATGACGGATATCATTTTGGTGAGTTTGATGTATATTGTCCATGGGATGTCATGAATTATCTGCGGGACTGGCAGTATAATCCGAATGTGAAGCCGGTGGGATATTGGAAAAATACCAGCGATAATGCAATTATCCGTTCATTTATTGATTATGCGGGCAGTGCAATTACGAAGAAGCTGGAGATTTTGTTGTCGGGTGGTTACATTGTGCAGCAGATTGATGAAAACCTGACGTATGATTACCTGCATTCATCAGAGGATAATCTGTGGAGCATCTTGTATCTGACGGGATATCTGACCAGAATTCGTAAACCGGAGCTGAACCAGAAAATTCCGGATGGTGCGGAAGCACTCATAATTCCAAATGCAGAGATTCGTGAAATATTTGAAACTACGATTGTGAAGTGGTTTCAGGAAAGTGCCAGAGTCTGGGAGCGTCAGAAGTTGTTTGCTGCGGTCTGGAGTGGAGACGGAGAAACGATCACGCAGGAAATGAATCGGCTTTTGCGGAAAACCATCAGCTATCATGACTATAAAGAAGATTTTTATCATGCATTTCTGGCGGGAATTTTTGCTGGTGCAGGTTATATGGTGGAATCCAATCGGGAGCATGGCGAAGGACGAAGTGATGTGGTAGTCAGTGATCCTACGGAGGCCAGAGTCGCGGTTTTTGAAGTGAAATATTCTCAAAAAATGGATGAAATGGAACACGATTGTGATGCGGCTTTGCACCAGATTGATGAGCGGATGTACGCTGTGGAATATGAAGATGATTATGATCAGATTTTGTGTTATAGGATTTCGTTTTATAAAAAACGCTGCCTGATCCGAAAAAAATAAAACCACAAAACAATACGTGAAAAGAGAGAAAACACTATGAACTTAGCAAGAAAAAATATAAAATGCATTGCTTTTGACCTGGATCACACGGTGATCAATTCTGATGGGAGAATGTCAGATGCTACACGGACAGCAATCAAACAGGCCATTACAGATGGGATAGAGATCGTGCCGGTGAGTGGCCGTGCGTTTGCAACATTTCCGGAAGATATTTGCCAGATTGAGGGCATTTCATATGCAGTGACTTCCAACGGAGCTGCGATTTACAATAAGAAAACAGGAGAGCGCATCCATGGTGTGGCCATTGATCCAGCAGATTTACATAGTATACTGGATGCATTTGATTCGTATTTTCAGAATGGTCAGATTGCTTACGAGGCTTTCGTGGATGGCGTGGCGTATGGTGACAGTAAATATGTGAAAAATCCAAATAATTTCGGCGTGCCGCAGGGAAATGTGGCATATGTGCAGAGCACCCGAAAGCCAATAGATGATATCATTACATTTATGGTGGGGCATGAAGCGGATTTAGACAGTCTGGATATCGTGGCGGTAGATCAGGTGATTTATAAAGAAATCGAACGACAGATTCCGCTTGTGGCAAAACAGGTATATACTACATCGGCAGTATCTTATCGTCTGGAAATTTCGCATAAAAATTCCGGTAAAGCGGCAGGGCTTGCTTACGTTCTGGGGTTGATTAGCATTGCACCGGAAGAAACCGTTGCTTTTGGAGACGGCGATAATGATGCGGATATGCTGGCCTTTGCGGGATTTGGTGTGGCTATGGAGAATGCGACGGAAAATTGTAAAGCCGCTGCGGATACGGTCTGTGGCCGTTGTGAAAATGATGGGGTGGCGCGTTTTTTGTACGGTTTCTAGAACTTAAATGTAAGGTGTAAAACGGTAGGTTATGAAGCGAAATCTGCCCATTTTGTCTTGTCTGCTAACAATCGCATTCCAAGAAAAAATGGGCAGATTTCTTAGATATACGTGAATAATTCATCTCAGTCTGAGTTGAGACTCCCACTTCTGCAAGTGGTGAGTAATAACAA
>CAVAFS010000433.1:0-2614 GCA_963587975.1 Bulleidia sp.
TATTTATCCTGATTCTATTTTCTTTTTTTAATCAACAGATGGCCATATTACAATGCCAATTCTTTATAAAAATCAACTGCTGCCTGCAAATCACTTTCTGTCGGACATCCCTTTCCGGTTCCTCCAATCAGTTTAAACGGGCCAAAGGTATTGTAACCTTTACATCCAAAAGTTCCCAACAGTTTATCATTTCTGCCTGCAGTTACCTTTTCAATGGATTTATAGTTTCCTTTCGCACCATACGTACAAATATAAAAAATCTTTTTATCCTCCGGCAGATTGACGGATGCAAAATTCAGTATAGATTGGTGAAATTTGGATGCATAAATGCCGGATGCAAAACCAATGATATCATAACCGGACAAATCTTTTTCCGGTATTTTTGTAGCATCCACCAGTTCCACTCCACACTCCTTAGCAATTGCCTCTACTACTTTTTTTGTATTTCCATGATGCGTAGACGCATAAATGATGACAGATTTCATATTACTTCTCTCATTCCTTTCTCTCATACACTATGTACTATTCTAACACAATTTATGGAAACTACAAAATGTTTTTCAAATACAAAATTCGTCAACTTTTTTGAAAGAAAACTGATATGCTTCATATTCGCTTGCCGCTATAGGAAGTAAAATTCCCGCTGCCATCAAAGCCATGCCACCATATATCCGTCCGGTACTTTCTTCCTGATAGAAGCCTTCTGGATCCAAACCTCTCAGTTTCACGTAAGTTCCAAACGGATTGCCCTCAGCAGACAGACGAACGGCACTTACCAATGCCTGTGACTGATCTTTTGCGACACTCATCCATGCAGCCACTTCGTCTTTGAATGGATCTGACAGACGGTAATAATCTCCCTCACGGATCAGTTCCTGATGTCTACGATAAGTTGCAAGCTGTGTACGAATTTCCTCTTTTTCTTCACTGCTGAGTAAAGCCGGATTCATCTCATAACCAAAAGTACCTGCCATAGCCACAACACCTCTGGTATTCAGGCTTGTGATTCGGCCAGTCTGATGATTTGGCACTGCAGACACATGGGAACCAACCACAGCTGTCGGATAGAAGAAAGATGTTCCATACTGAATGCGTGTCCGGTTGATGGCATCTGTATTATCACTGCACCAGATCTGCGGGGTGTAATACATCATACCTGCGTCAAAGCGTCCACCGCCGCCACTGCATCCTTCGATCAGAATATCCGGATAACGACTGGTCAGTTTTTCCAGAAAATCGTACAGTCCCAGAACATAATCATACGGTACATTTCCGGCATACACATCCGCCATACTACGGTTCATATCCCACTTAATATATTCAATATTTCCCTGATCTAAAATTGCACAGATACGGTTTAAAATTTCTTTCCGTACCTCTTTCCGCGAAAAATCAAGCAACAGCTGATTTCTGGAGCGGATCGGTGCCCGTCCCGGAATCGTCAGAGCCCAGTCCGGATGCTCCCGGTACAGATCACTGTCTTCATTGACCATCTCCGGCTCGATCCAGATGCCAAATTTTACGCCCTGTGCATTGACACGCTCGATCAACTGTCCTAAGGTACCGCCTAATTTTTCTTCATTGACAAACCAGTCGCCCAGAGAAGAATTATCATCGTTTCGTTTGCCAAACCAGCCATCATCCATGACAACCATATCAATGCCAAGTTCTGCTGCCTGTTTTGCCAGATCCACGATGGTATCACCATTAAAATCAAAGTAAGCAGCTTCCCAGCTGTTGATCAGGATCGGTCGGTTTACATGCACGTATTTTCCCTTGCATACATGATTTAAAATACAGTTATGGTACTGACGGGACAGTTTTGCAAATCCCTCATCAGAATACGTCATAATTACTTCCGGTGTCGTAAATTCTGCACCTGCGGCCACCGGATAAGCAAACTGTTCATCCCCCAGTCCCATCTGGAAACGGGTCTGGTTAAACTGATCGCGCTCTGCCTCGCAGACAAAATTTCCACTGTACATCAGAAGCATACCGTAACAATTTCCTGCATCTTCCGTTGCTGTACGATCGGCAAGGATCACGCTTGGATTGTACTGATGACTGGAGCTGCCACGACGGCTGCCAATGCGATAGGTTCCATGCCCCACCGGAACGCGCTCCAGATTACGCTCCATAGCATGTCTGCCGTAAAAGCTGATGGCGTCATAGTCTCCATGTACGAAATCAAGGCACGCAGATAAAGCTTTCTTCACAGTGATAGTTTCTGTGCCTGCATTTTTGATAATTACACTTCTGGTAATAACATCTGCATCTTCCAGTACACCATAAAGCAGGTGAACTTCTACCTGTGTCACATTATCTATTAACACGATTTCCAGCGTTTCTGCCTCGTCTTCCCCTGACCAGACAGCCGGAAGTCCCTGCAGACTGTATTTTCCCTTTGTAATCTTGTAACTGTCATAGGTCGGATTGCAGCACTCTGTTCCGCCTACATTTGCAATATTCAGCGCAACGCCACGACAGTCACCGGTTCCAAGAGACGGATACTCCTGTGGCAATGCATCCAAAGAATAGGTGCGATCCATGCCTGCCACATATGGATTCCCGGAAAAACCGTGATCTGCATAGCATAACAGATACTCCATAGTTC
>CAVAFS010000434.1:0-5173 GCA_963587975.1 Bulleidia sp.
GTATAATATAGTCAATACCCATACTAACCATTTGGAAATTATGGGAAGAAATACTAATTTTTCAGAGGGGGATATGAAGTGGAAAAAGAAATTATTGCTATGCTGCTTGCCGGTGGCCAGGGCTCACGATTATATGCGCTGACACAGAAGCTTGCAAAACCTGCAGTTCCATTTGGCGGAAAATATCGAATCATTGATTTTCCGTTATCCAATTGTATAAATTCCGGTATTGATACCGTCGGTATTCTGACACAGTATCAGCCACTTGTATTGAATGAGTACATTGGAAATGGACAACCTTGGGACCTTGACCGTTTACACGGAGGTGTCCATGTATTGCCACCATATCAGAAAGCATCCGGTTCTGACTGGTACAAAGGAACTGCGAATGCGATTTACCAGAACATTTCGTTTATTGAGCGTTATGATCCGAAATATGTCATCATCCTTTCCGGTGATCAGATCTGTAAACAGGATTACAGCGATTTTCTGGAGTTCCATAAGCAGAAAGGCGCAGAATTCAGCGTGGCTGTTATGGAAGTACCGTGGGAAGAGGCATCCCGTTTCGGACTGATGGTTACAGATGAAAATGACAAGATTACAGAATTCCAGGAGAAACCGGCGAATCCAAAGTCTAATCTGGCTTCCATGGGTATCTATATTTTCAACTGGGATGTACTGCGCAAGTATCTGATCGAAGATGAGGAAGATCCGGAATCTGAGAATGATTTCGGTAACAATATTATCCCGAATCTGCTGCGTGACGGCAGAGATATGTATGCATATCATTTTAGCGGTTACTGGAAAGATGTCGGAACGATTTCTTCTCTGTGGGAAGCAAATATGGAAGTTCTGGATCCGCAGCACAGTGGTATCGACCTGTTTGAGGATGACTGGAAAATCTACAGCCGAAACAGTGGTATGACCGGTCATAAGATTGGTGCGCATGCGGAGATCAAGAACTCCATGATCACAGACGGATGTCGCATCGACGGTGAAGTGGAGCACTCGGTTCTGTTTGCCGGTGTAAAAGTAGCACCGGGAGCTGTTGTCAAAGACGCAGTTGTCATGGGTGGTACTGTGATCAAATCCGGTGCTGTGGTTGAACACTGTATCATCAGTGAAAATGCCATAATCGGTGAAAATGCAAAAGTCGGTGTGGCAAAGGAAGGCGAGGAAAAAGGGGTTGCCACCATTGGACCGGATGTCTATGTGGGTGATGGGGCAACAGTTGGTTCCAATGCCATGGTTCGAGAAAACGTAAAGGATGGTGAGGAACAATGGTAAAGTCAAATGTTAGTGCGCTGGGAATTATTTTTCCGAATTACTACGATTCTCTTATTCCGGAGCTTGTTAATGAGCGGCTGATGGGATCCATTCCGTTTGCAAGCCGTTACCGTATGATCGACTTTGTTTTGTCCAGCATGGTAAACAGCGGCATCAACAACGTATCCGTACTGGTACGTGAGAAATACCATTCACTGATGGATCATCTCGGTTCTGGCCGTGAATGGGATCTGGTGCGCAAGAACGGTGGTCTGACAATCTGGCCGCCATATGCGGAAAAAGGTATGAACCTGTACAGTGGCCGTATCGAAGCTCTGGAACATACGCTGGATTATATGAAAAAGCAGAAAGAAAAATATGTCATCATGGCAGATACAAACATTGCAGTGAACTTTGATTTCAAAAAAATGGTTGCAACACATGAGGCGAAGAATGCGGATGTGACGGTTGCATATACAGTAGAGGAGATTCCGGAAGGCTCTCTGAAAGCGGAGAATGCAAAGAAGGATATGTACTATACTTTTGATTTTGATGAGAATGGTCGTGTTACAAAATGGCACATCAATACAAAGGAAAAAGGTGTACATAACCTGGGTATGAATATTTACTGTTTCAATCGTGAGTATCTGATCAATCTGATCGATGATACGTTTATCCGCGGAAATGTTTATCTGGAGCGTGATATTCTGGCCAAAGAAGTGGATGAGATGAAGATCTACGGACACAAATATGAGGGCTATTGTTCCCGTATCTGTGATATGAAGAGTTATTTCCAGGAGAATCTGAAATTACTGGAGGATGAAAATCTGGAAGGACTGTTCGCCGGTGGACAGATTTATACAAAACTGAGAGATGACAACCCAACTCGTTACATTGACGGTGCAGTTGTAAAAAATACAATGGCTGCAGATGGCTGTCTGATTGAGGGAACAGTGGAAAACTGTATTCTTTTCCGTGGGGTAAAAGTCGGAAAAGGCGCAGTTGTGAAAAATTGTGTGCTGATGCAGGATACGGTCATTGAGCCGGATGTAAAGGCAGAGTATATCATTACAGATAAAAATGCTGTCATTACCGCGGGAAAAGAGTTAAAGGGAGCAGATTCTTTCCCGGTATACATTGCAAAACATCAGACGGTATAAGGCATAAATTCAGAGCGGATTTTTGGCTGAGATAAAAAGCGTAAGCTTATAAGTGAGTAATGAAATGGGAGCTGTGCAGCGTTTGCTGTACGGTTCCTTTTTCAATCTCGTTTGGTGTGGTATATTTTTTCCTGTGGCACACAGCTGTTGTTCCGACAGAATATCCTTTGTCGAAAAAAGGGTTGACATTGTAATTATTGTAAGGTTTACTGATATACAGAGCGTTTTTACATTGTAAATAGTAGGAGGGAAATAATATATGGAACGTAATCTTACATCAGGAAGTATTCTTAAGAATATGATTTATTTTTCCTTACCGTATCTGTTGTCATATTTCTTGCAGACATTATATGGAATGGCGGATCTGTTGATTATCGGGCAGTTTGACGGTGTGGCGAGTACCACGGCAGTGTCGGTAGGCAGTCAGGTGATGCATATGCTGACGGTTATGATTGTCGGCCTGGCAATGGGAACCACCGTTGTCATTGGACAGGCGATCGGAGGCCGTGACAGGGAGAAAGCGGCAAAGACCATTGGAAATACGGTGGTGTTGTTTATGATCGTGGCGGTTGTACTGATGGCGGTTTTTCTGATGCTTGTGCGTCCAATCGTATCGGTGATGTCCACACCGCAGGAGGCGGTAGAAGGAACCATAGCGTATCTGACCATCTGTTTTATTGGCATTCCGTGTATTACGGCATATAATATCATCAGTTCGATTTTTCGTGGACTCGGTGATTCCAAAAGTCCGATGTATTTTATTGCGATTGCCTGTGCAGCAAACATTGGATTTGACTATATTTTTATGGGCGGCCTGCATCTTGGACCGGCGGGAGCTGCCCTTGGTACGACACTGGCGCAGGCACTCAGCGTTGTAATTGCGTTGTGTGTCATCAAACGGCGTGGTATCGGTGTGAAAGTAAGCCGAAATGATTTCCGTCCGGAACGGAAAGTGATGAGCCAGATTGTGCGTATCGGTATTCCGATTGCTTTACAGGACGGACTGATCCAGATCGCATTTATTGTAATTACAGTTATTGCAAACCGTCGTGGACTGAATGACGCAGCGGCAGTCGGAATTGTGGAAAAAATCATAAGTTTCTTATTCCTTGTGCCTTCGTCTATGCTGTCTACTGTGTCAGCACTGGGTGCACAGAATATCGGAGCAGGGAAACCGGAACGTGCCATCAAAACACTTCGCTATTCCATTGGGATTACGGTTGGATTTGGCGTGATCATTTCCATTATCATACAATTTGCCGCTGCACCGGTGGTAGGATTGTTTACGACAGATGCGACGGTTGTTCTGCTTGGTACGCAGTATATTCGCGGTTATATCTGGGATTGTATATTTGCGGGGATTCACTTCAGTTTCAGTGGATATTTCTGTGCGTGCGGCCGGTCAGAGTTATCCTTTATCCACAACATTACAGCTATTGTGCTGGTGCGTGTGCCGGGAGTATATCTGACATCCAAGATGTTTCCTGATACGTTATTCCCGATGGGATTGGCGACGGCGGCCGGATCACTGACGTCGGTAATTATCTGTTTGATCGCATTTTCGTTACTTCAGCGAAAGAAAAAAGTTGTATAAAATTGAAAAAAAGCGGGACTTCAAAAACAGTTGTTTTTGAGGCCCTTTTTTAGTGTGAAAACAGGATATAAGCGGTTTTATGGATCCCATGGCATTGATTGTGCATGTTGTATAGTGGCTATTTTCAGTCAAATTGCCAGATTGACGATGAGAGGTTCAGTTGTATATACTTGTGCAACAGTTGAGCGGAGAAAGGCGTGATGGAATGAAAGGCAGGGAGGATACCTGTCTGCTGTGTGGCAGCCTGATCGGTGGCAAATATCGGATCTTACAGGAAATCGGTTATGGTGGAATGAGCCGGGTATATCTGGCGGTAAATGAAACGGTGAACCGAAAATGGGCCATCAAGGAGCTGCGCAAAGGCTCAGAGACAGATACAGAACTTGCAAAGAGCGGACTTTTGCGGGAAATAGAGATGCTAAAGAAACTGCGTCATCCGGGATTACCGGGAATTATTGACGTGGTGGAAGAAAAAGGTCGTTTTTTTCTTGTGATGGATTACATTGATGGACGGTCCTTAAGTGAGCGTCTGGAGCGGGAAGGAGGGCAGAACGGAGAGCAGGTGATCCGTTGGGGGCTTGCACTTTGTGAAGTGCTTGGATATCTGCATGCACAGTCACCGGCTGTGATCTATCGGGATATGAAACCTGCAAATATCATTGAAAAAACAGATGGAACATTGGCGTTGATCGATTTTGGAACGGCCAGGGAATTTAAAGGGCGAAATGGGGTGGACACGGTGTATCTTGGAACCGTTGGGTATGCGGCACCGGAGCAGTTTGGTGGAAACGGGGAGACGGATGTGCGGTCGGATATTTACAGTCTGGGAGCCACCTTGTATCATCTGTCCACCGGGAAGCATCCGGGAGCCGGAATAGGACGGCTGCAGAATGGCAGCAGATGTGGCGCGATAAAAGAAAGTCTGTCACCGGGGCTTGAGCAGATTATCCGGAAATGTACCAGAAGAGACCCACGCAGGCGCTATCAGAGCTGTGAAGAACTGGCGCAGGCGCTGCAAAAGCTTTTAAAGTCAAAAGGGGATAGAAAAATTGTTTACAGGCATTACCTGTTGATAGGAATATGTACGGGAATAGTTTGTGTGGGAATGGCTTTTTATGTAAAAAATAGGGCGAGTGAAAAATGGCAGTTAAGC
>CAVAFS010000434.1:5183-6831 GCA_963587975.1 Bulleidia sp.
GGCAAAAAGGTGAAATCAGAGAATTCTGAACAGGAACTTGAGCGTTTGGAGGTGTATCAGCAGGAACTTTCACAGGCAGAAACGTATGAGGATTATCGTCAGTTGATCACACAATCCCCTGGGCGGACAGAGGCGTATCTGACATTGATACACAGTATGATTTCGGATGTGGTGCTGACCAGAGAAGAGGCTGGACAACTAAATCAGCTATGGATGGAAAAATTGCCATCAGAAAATGATGCGAAAATGCAGGGTGAGACTGTTATGCATCGGCTGCAGGATGAGAATCCGGAGGGCTATACGCAGGTGTGTTATACCGTTGGGATTTCATTTTTGCAATTCTATGAAGTGAATGTAGACAAAGACCGTTATATGAGCGCAAAAAGATGGCTCAAGGAAGCAGAAAACACATTCCCTGCGGCAAAGAGTTATTGCAGGATCGCAGATTGTCTGGAGTTGATCAGCCAGTATCAGGGGGCGCGCACTGTGCAGGTCGAAAAGCGGTATCAAGAAGAATGTGCGTTATGGGAAAATGTGCAGAAGCTGCGAAAAGAAGCATCAGAACTGGAAACGGTGGATGACAGGTTGCAGGTGTGGGCGGAAATTGATCATTTGATTGACACAAATACGAGTGTATTCCTTGAAGTCACGTCTGCGGAAGAACTCAGACAATTTTTAAGTGGAATATCAAAAGAAATTCAGGGGGAATTACAGATTGAAATACAGCAGACAGTGATGCAGATACAACAGAATATTGAGGAAACAATGCAAAAATTAGAGAGTGCAGGAGGAAATGGATGAGAAAAGTATTGGGGATGTTATGTGCGTGTTTGTTATTTGTGAGCAGTGTGGGAACAGGTGTGCAAGTGCAGGCAGAAAACAGAGCAAATAGAGTAGTCAGAAATGAAAATGCAGAAATAGAAACAGGAAATCTGTTTGAATATGAAGCATTCGATGGAAGTCAGCGAGTTTCCGTGGTAAAAGCAGACAGTGAAACAAACTGGGCGAGGGAAACTGTGCCGGAAGATGAAATTGGTGAGACAAGCAGACTGATTTATGACGGACCGGCGAGTGTGCGGGTGGAACTGCCGGAGGAGAAAGCGGCTGATGAAGATGCAGATGGCACAGAAAAAAATGAGGATGATTATACAAATTTCATAATAAGTATTTTCCATAATGGAGCAGAAATCTGGCATGCGCCGGTAGAGAAAGAGGAAACACTGGATTTTGTCTGCAGGATTTCCGGGTGGAAATGGCAGGAAGAGACGCAGACTTATGCACTTCAGATATCCTGCTTTGCAGAAGGTGATTATCAGATTTTGGTAGAGGAAAAGGTGAAAACAGACGGAGAGGATGAAGAAGAGATAAAATCAGAGGAAAAAGATGAAGATAAGAAAGATTCAGATAAAGGAGATGGGAAGAATGATGAATCAGATAGTGAAGTAGTGAGATTAACAGGAAAATCTGCGACAGTGACGGTCGACCGTACACTGCCAGAGGCCCATATGTCATGGAGAAAGCCAGAGACAACGGTAGGGAATGTGCAGGCAGATGGGACGCATTTAGTGGAACTTTCTATTCGAGATGCAAATTTTCGTCCAACAGAGGTGGAATGGAAGGTTTTGGTAAAGAAAAGTGAGATGGAAAA
>CAVAFS010000434.1:6841-9855 GCA_963587975.1 Bulleidia sp.
GATAAGGACTTGTGGCATGCAACGGTTCCACTGGATGTGGATGGAAAGTACCAGATGGAGTTAAAATATACTGATCTGGCAGGACATAGTTTACAAAAAAGCTGCATGGGAGCACTGGTGATTGATACTGTCAGTCCATTGCTGACGGTTGATTTCCCGCCAACGGTACAGAAGCAGAATGGAAAATTATATTATGCAGAAAAAGCGAATTTTGCATTCACTGTGGAAGAGGTAAATTTCAGACCGGAAGACTTTGTTTTTTCTGTGACAAGGAATGGTATAGCAGAGGCTGCGCAGGCAGAATGGAACCGAATTGGAACGATACAGTATCAGACAATACTATCATTGGAAAAAGACGGTGAGTATGAAATTCAGGCAGCTTACACGGACCCATATGGGAATGAAATGGAACCATATCAGTCGGGAAAAATTACCATTGATCAGATAGCACCGGAAATAAAATTGTCTGGAATACGAGCGGATATGGCAGAAAAAAATGTTATTTCAAATGCGATAATTCAAGTTTTGGATGATGGAGGTAACTTAAATCCAGAAACCATACAACCACTGCTAAAGCGCGTGGTGGCGGGAATGGATGGCACCTATCTGACAGAAGAAGTGTTGCTTCCGTTGCCGGTCAAAGAAAAAGATACTGGAAACTGGAACTATCGCATACCGGAACTGACTGAAGATGGAATATATACCCTGACCTGCCAGGCAGAAGATTATGCCGGGAACCGTATAAATGAAATAAAAACGGAAGATGGAATAACACATCAGAGTGTGAAATTTTCTATTAACCGTCATGGTTCGGCTTTTGAGATGGATGATGAAGTCATAGAGCTGGCAGAACGCTATTATATTTATAAGGTGGAATCGGATGTAGAGATCCGAGAGGTAAATACAGATCTGATCGAGGACTATGCAGTGCGTTTAAATGGAACTATGCTGCAGGAAGGCAGAGATTTTACCACAGATGCAGTGACCGGTGAGGATACCTGGAGTATGCGCCGCTATGTGGTGAAAAAAGATGTTTTTGCCAAAGAAGGAGAATATCATCTGGTGGTGGAATCTCAGGATAAGACTGGAACAAAAGCATACAGTGATGTGAAAAAAATGCAATTGTCATGGGTGGTGGATCAGTCCGCACCGTCGGTTTTACTGTCTGGACTGGAAGAGGATCATGTCTATGAAACGGAAGAACAGCAGGTGACAGCGGTACCATCAGATGAAGGTGGAAAATTAAAAAGTTTTCAGGTGTCTGTAACAGATATCCTGGGAGAAAACAGGCAAACACTGGTATATCTGACCGGAGAAACGTTAGAACAGTACTTGAAAGAACATGACGGACAGGTACCGTTTACCATTCCGGCGGGAGTAGAGCAGCAGATAGAGATTTTTTGTGCAGATCATGCATGGAAGAAAGATGGCAGTACGAACGAGTATCGCAAAGTGATCAAAGGCGTGTCTGTGGCGAAAAATCAGAGAAGCCTGCGCAGGATGAAGAGGGAGCTGGAAAAAAGATTAAAAGAAGAAGCGGATCTGTCTGAAACAGATATTAATACTGAAGTACAAAAGAGAATATCTGTAAGGAATATCGTTGTGATAGTAACGGCAGTTGGAGCTGTGTGCTGTGCAGCAGTGATCGGAGGGAGAGGAAAGAAAAAACATTAGGTAGAAAACGGACACATAATAGACACATTTTTTTCCAATATTTAACACATTTGCTGTATAAGATACAAAATAGTAATTTTAGAAAGAGGAGGAGATTGTGTTTTGATAGAAATCAGTCATCTTACAAAAAAATACGGCACAAATGTGGCGGTCAATGATCTGAATCTGACATTGGAACCGGGAAATATTTATGGATTCCTAGGACCGAATGGTGCAGGAAAATCAACGACGATGAATATTATTACTGGTTATATCGGTGCTACATCCGGAGAAGTAAAAATCAATGGATACGACATTAATAAAAATCCGGAGGAAGCAAAAAAGTGTATCGGCTATCTGCCGGAGATTCCACCTGTATATGGTGACATGAAAGTATTGGAATATCTGAAATTTGTGGCAGAACTGAAAAGACTGGATCCACATACACGAAATGCAGACATTAAGCAGGTGATGGATCTGACGAAGCTTCATGAAATGAGAGACCGCCTGATCCGGAATCTGTCAAAAGGATATCGCCAGCGTGTGGGACTTGCGCAGGCATTGATGGGAATGCCGGAAATCATCATTCTGGATGAACCGACGGTAGGACTGGATCCGAAACAGATCATCGAAATCCGTGATCTGATCCGTTCTCTGAAGGAAAATCATACGGTGATTCTGAGTTCCCATATTTTACAGGAAATCAGTGCTGTGTGTGACCATGTGTTTATTATTTCCAAGGGAAATCTGGTGGCCAGTGATTCTATGGAACGTCTGGAGAGCCGCATGAGTGGTGCGCAGCAGCTGGATGTTATTGTACAGGGAACTTCGGAACAGATTATCGGCTTGAAACAGATCGATGGCATCAAAGAATGCAAAATCGTGCGGGAAGTACTTTTGCACGATTCTGATGCAGATGTGGAAAATGAAACAGTTGTTCCTGAAGAAAAGGCTGCCGAAGATACATTAGCACTTGAAGCAGAACAGCGGGAGTCAGCATTCGTGGAAACTGAGTCAGATGTGCAGGAAAACGATGTAATGGGAGCTGCTGAATCTGAGGAGAAGGAACTTCACTTGTCTGTCATTGCGCAGGAAGGCAAAGATATCCGTGCATCAATATTCCACTATTGTGCATTAAATGATCTTGTTTTACTGGAAATGAAGACAAATACCAAGACTTTGGAAGATGTATTCCTGGAGTTGACCGGATCTGAGGAGGTGCATAAGGCATGATAGCAGTATTAAAAAGAGAGCTGAAGGCATATTTTACCTCTGTGATTGGATGGATTTTCCTTGCAGCATTTTTCTTTGTATTTAATTTATATTTTGTAGCAAATAACCTGATTTACGGTACACCGTAT
>CAVAFS010000435.1:0-5715 GCA_963587975.1 Bulleidia sp.
CATCGAAAATCCTGCTGCACTTATTTTTCTTTGCAGAATATCTATCAAAATCCTGCCGCATTTATTTTTCTTTTCTGGAATCTTCCCTATCGACTTTCTCAATCTTTCCATACCGCATTTTCATATGGTCATCGATATAATTGATCTCGTCGCTCTCATAAACCTGATATTCGTCCCAGATATCTTCCAGAGTCTCCAGCGTCTCAGCCACTTCACTCTGTTTTCTCATACACAGAGCCACGATCAGCGCATTGATCACGCTCAGCGGTGCTACCAGAGAATCCACGATGGAGGCCATATCACTTTTTGCGATCAGATTACAGGAGGAATACAGATTCATCGGGGAATGCACGCTGTCCGTCAACGTGATTACTTTCGCATTCCGGTTATTTGCAAATTCCATGGCCTTTAACGTACGCATGGAATACCGTGGAAAACTGATACCGATGATCACGTCGTCCTCGCTGATACGCACCATCTGCTCAAACAGCTCGCTGGAGCTGCTGGTGTGAAGCAGATGCACATTATCAAACATCAGATTGAAATAGAAAGACATAAAGCTTGCCAGCGGTGCACAGCTTCGGATTCCCACGATATAAATATGTTTTGCATTTAAAATAATATCCAGTGCCGCCTCAAAGGCATTCTGATCAATCTGTTCTAATGTACTCTTGATCTTCTCTGCATCGGACTGCAGCACCGTATCCAAAATTTTTGACTGACTGATCCGTCCATAAGTTACTTCCATTCGCTGGATGGAATTCAGCTTATTACGCACCAGTTCTTCCAGTGCTTTCTGAAATTCAGGATACCCACGATACCCCAGATGTGTTGCGAACCGCACAACGGTGGATTCGCTCACCCCAACAACTTTTCCCAGTTTCTCTGCAGTCAGAAAAACGGCCTTATCATAATTGTCTGTAATATACGTGGACAGCAGCTTCTGTCCCTTACTCATACTGCTGTACTTTTCATTGATCCTGTTAATCAGTTCATTTGAATTATTCATTTCTCTTCTCCATTTTTTATCTGCCGCGGCACAGTACCATGTCAGATATGCTCTCCCAACATGTCAGTGAATAACGCAACACGAAATTCACTTCCGTCGGGCAATACCGACTATAGTATACCTCATATTTCGTCAAGAAACAATATCAAGAAAACGCACTTTTTTCTTCCATTTTTAGCAAATTCTCTTTAAAACCCTCTGATGTCATACATCATATATGCGTTTCAAAAAACATTTAAAAAAACATACTTCAGGCACCAGCTGTAATCAAACTTTTCCACAGTTTCTACTGCATAAACCGGCTGTGTCAGAATCTGACACCCGTTCAAAAAGATAACATGTTCTCCGATCACTTCCCCCTTCTGTACCGGTGCTTCCAAATCATCCGGCAGATTCCATTTTTCTGTGATCTCATCGGCAGCAGACAATAATAACTCCTGCTGCATGGGTTCTGTCTCTGCCACAAGCTTCTCCGAATAAACATATCCCCTCTTTTTTCCAAAAATATGCCCTTGCTTTTCTGTTGCCACCCCTATTCCATTTTCCTGCACACCATTATGTATCTCTATCTGCTTTTGCTCCCCTTCCCAGGTACACAATTGTTTCGCATAAGTATCATTCCCATAAGCAATCAGTTTTCTGGAATCCTCCCATTTATACCCTTTGTTGTTCGGCCAGCCGCAGGCCAGCAGTGCAAAAGTGTATACGCGATCGTCCTTCCGATATGCCCCCACATAACAATACCCCGCCTTTGCCGTAAACCCGGTTTTTCCGGATATCACGCCATCCACCATGAAAAGCAGAGCATTATGATTATTCAGCGTTGCCTGAAATGCCCCATCCACACTTGCGATGATTTTGGAAGAAGTTTCTGTAATTTCCAAAAATTTATCATTTCGGATACAGGCTGCCATGATCAGGCTGAGGTCATAGGCCGTCGTCTGATGTGCACCGCCTTCATCCGAACTGTCCAGACCATTTGGTGTCACAAAATGCGTATTCTGACACCCAAGTTCTGCTGCCCGTTCATTCATCTGTCTCGCAAAAGTCTCCACACTCCCCGCCACATATTCTGCAATGGCCACAGCAGTATCATTATGAGATTCCAGCATCAGAGAATAAAGTAAATCTTCCAACAGGAACTGCGTTCCCTCAGGACAGCCAAGCCGTACTTTCGGCATACTGCAGGCATATTCTGAAAATGTCACGGTATCACCAAGCTTTCCACTCTCTATTGCCAGCAGACAGGTCATGATTTTCGTGGTACTGGCATTTGGCATAGGTGTATTTGCATCTTTTCCGTATAAAATCCTCCCGGTTTCAGCATCCGTCAGGACAGCGCTTTTGGCATACAAATTCAGGTCATCTCTGTGAAAATCTGAAAACTGCTCTTCACTTTTGGCATACGGATTCCGGTCATCTCTGTAAAAATCCGAAAACTGTTCTTCGCCATCCCGATCGCTCATCTGCATCTTAGGATTCTGCCCCACTGCTCTCATAGTCTCCACCTCTGCAGCCTTTGCACATGGAGATACCATGATAATTACCAAACAAGCACATATCATAAAAAAACGTTTCATACAAAAAACATCCAGAACTTTCTTATTATTTCCATTTTATGCCTTTATATTTTTCCCATGAAAAAATATCCAACGGATAGGCTTTGCCGGGAACTTTTTCTTAATCTGAATCCAGACAGAAAAAGGCAGGACAGCCATTGGCTGTCCTACCCATATATTTGTACTATATCATTTTTACCAGTTTTTATCTCTGATTCGGCATTTTCCATGCTTCATGATCTGTATGTAACAGTTCATGTGATTTATGAGATAACGGTTTCTCAAAGAAATCTTCATATGCTTTGATCACAGACGGATTCTCATGTGAGAAACGAAGCGGATTCTTTTTATCCAGCTTGTACAGATTTCTTCCACGCACGTCAGCCAGTTCCACACCATCGGTAATCGGCTGTCCGCCACCGCCGACACATCCGCCCGGACATGCCATGACTTCTACGAAATGATATTCTGCCTCACCGGAGCGGATTTTCTCCATCAGTTTTCTTGTATTTCCAAGTCCGCTGACAATGGCTGCTTTGATCTTGATACCTGCGATCTCAACTTCTGCCTCTTTGATACTGTCCATACCACGTACCGCCTTAAACATATCCGGATCCGGATTTTTGCCGTTTAATACATAGTAAGCGGTTCTCAGTGCTGCCTCCATAACACCACCGGTTGCACCGAAGATAACACCTGCGCCGGAGCCGACACCCAGTGGCTGATCAAACTCCTCTTCCTCAAGGAAAGCCGGAGAGATCAATTCTGCCTTTAACACACGATCCAGCTCTCGGGTTGTCAGGGAGATATCTACATCCTGTCCTGCACCCGCATCGTTCATAACCGGAATTGCACACTCATGTTTCTTTGCCACACATGGCATGATGGAAACACTGAAGATTCTGGAAGGATCTACATCCAGGATCTGTGCATAGTAGGATTTTGCCACCGCTCCAAACATCTGCTGCGGAGATTTTGCAGTTGACAGATTTTTCACCATATCCGGATACTGGGATTTGATAAAACGCACCCATCCCGGGCAACAGGAAGTGAACATCGGCCAGGAATACTCGTCCGCATGGGTCATACGCTCAAGGAACTCGTTTCCTTCTTCCATAATGGTCAGATCGGCAGAGAAGTTTGTATCAAATACATAATCAACGCCAAGGGCACGCACTGCTGCTGCCATTCGTTTCTCAGTAGCCATCTCCCTCGGAAGGCCAAGACCTTCGCCCCAGGCTGCACGAACCGCCGGCGCGATCTGAACAACAACGATTTTCTCCGGATCATGTACAGCATCCATCATTTTTTCAATATCATCACGCTCATGTAATGCGCCTACCGGACAGTGTGTAATACACTGACCACAAACCGCACAATCGGATTCTGTGATCTGCTTTCTGCCAGATACACCAACACTGGTACGTTTTCCTGTGTTGATTACATCCCAGATCTTCAGATCCTGCACTTTATCACAGATCTGTACGCAGCGCATACATTTGATACATTTGCTGGCATCACGAATAAGCGGGAAATCCTGCGGCCATTCGTTCTGCTCATATTTTTCACCAAATGGAACTTCGCCAATATTTAACTCATTCGCTACGGACTGTAAGGTACAGTTTCCACTTCTGACACAGGAAGCACAGTGTGCATCATGTTCAGAGAGGATCAGCTGTACGTTCATACGGCGGGCATGCTGCGCTTTGTAGCTGTTTGTATATACAACCATGCCTTCTTCTACTGCTGTATTACAGGATGCAACCAGAGTTTCTTTGCCTTCTACTTCGACAACGCAGACACGGCAGGCTCCGATCTCATTAATTTCTTTTAAATAGCACAATGTCGGAATCTTGATTCCAACCTGAGCGGCAGCTGCCAGAATTGTCGTACCTTCCGGTACCTGAACTTTTTTATTATTAATTGTTAAATTTACCATTCGAACTCTCTGCCTCCTCTCAGTGTGCCACAGCCATGACGATCGCATCGTAAGCAACGGCTTGCTTCCTGTACTGCTTCCTCGCAGCTCATCGGAAGTTCAATTCCTTCAAAGTTTGTCTTTCTCGCCCATGCTTCTACTTCCTGAAGGTTGACACGTCCGCACGGTACTTTATCATTTAACATCGGCTCCGGGATCTCCACATCACAGCTGATCGGATGATGGTAGCCGAGATATTCGTCAATATTTGCAGCTGCAGCTTTACCTGCTGCGATTGCTTTGATAACGGTAGACGGTCCGGATACACAGTCACCGCCTGCATATACACCAACCATATTTGCTGCACCACCCTCGTTGGCAACGATACGTCCCCAGTTTGTAGCCAGTCCGAAATCAGCAAACGGCTGAGATACAATATCCTGTCCGATGGCAACCAGAACGATATCGCATTCCATACGTTCCTCCGGTTTGTTTGCTTTACGCGGGGAAGGTCTGCCGCCTCTTACCGGTCCGATGATCTGCGGCTGTACCCAGAGTGCACATGCGTTACCTTCTGCATCTGCCTCTACACGAAGCGGAGCTTTTAAGGTAACAAGTTCAATTCCTTCTGCAATCGCACCTTCTACCTCTGCCGGAAGCGCTGTCATATCTTCCTGACGTCTGCGGTATACGATACTTACGGTCTCTGCATTTGCACGCATTGCGGTTCTCGCACAGTCCATGGCTACGTTTCCACCACCAACGACTACGACGCGTTTGCCGGTGTAATCCGGGTATTTTCCATCCCCGATCTCACGCAGCATATCAACAGCAGAGATCACGTTTTTGCTGTCCTCGCCTTCCAGACCGAGTTTTTTATCTGTATGGGCACCAATGGCTACATAAATGGCATCGTACTCCTGCTGGATCTGTTTCATCTCTTCGGTTCCGATGTTCATATTTAATTTCACTTCCACACCGGTAGAAAGGATCGCGTCAATATCCTCCTGGAGACGTTCCCGCGGGAAACGATAGTTTGGAATACCGTAACGTAACATTCCACCAAGCTGTTTTTTCTCCTCAAATACCGTACACTGATGTCCCATTAACTGCAGGAAATATGCAGTTGTAAGTCCGCTTGGGCCACCGCCGATGATGGCAACTTTCTTGCCTGTGGACTCTGCACATGCCGGAACCGGTACTTTATCAGACGGTGCATTATCTACGAT
>CAVAFS010000436.1:0-2705 GCA_963587975.1 Bulleidia sp.
GATGATACTTCTGACAATTCTTTCTCTAATCCAAAGTAAAAATCCCTCTGACTTCTGCCGTCTTTCAGCAAACATGTTCAGAGGGATTCTATATAGAAAACAAATATGCAAATCCATTTGTGTGGATTTCTTTTTAAATGTTGTACTCCGGTACAACGGTCTTTTCTTCGAAGAAATAATCAAAGATTTTCTTTTTGTAGTGTGCGAAATCGCTGCTACCACGATCGCGGTATTTTCCAAGTTCTACCTTGATCACATCTTTGATACGTCCCGGTCTTGCGGACATTACCACAATGCGGTCTGCTAAAAATACGGCTTCTTCGATATCGTGTGTAACCATGATCATGGTATTATGAAAACGCTCACGGATCTTCAGCAACTCTTCCTGCAGTTCAATCTTTGTCAGCGCATCCAATGCACCAAACGGCTCGTCAAGCAGCAGGATTTCCGGCTGGCTCACCAGTGATCTTGCGATTGCTGCACGCTGTGACATACCACCGGAAAGCTGACTCGGATATGCTTTTTTGAACTCGCTTAATTTTACAAGCTCCAGATACTGATCGGAAAGTTTTGTTTTTTCCTCTTTGCTCAGTCCTTTTAATCCAAGCTGTACATTTTTTTCAATGCTCATCCATGGAAACAGGCGATGCTCCTGAAAGATCATGCCACGATCCATACCCGGTCCACTGACTTCTTTTCCGTCTGCTGTTACCAGACCAGTGTCGTTTTTCTCAAGTCCTGCGATAATTTTTAACAGAGTACTTTTTCCACAGCCGCTATGGCCAACGATGGCGATAAACTCGCCTTCCTGAATCTCAAGGTTGATATCTTTTAATACATCTACTTTCTGTCCATCGACAGTAAAGCTTTTATTTACATTCTGAATTGATAATGTCTTTCCCATTTTTCGCTTACCTGCCTTTTTCCCAAGGTGTGCATAATTTGCCGATCAGTGAGATCGCCAGATCCATGATCACACCAACTACTGCGATGGCGATGATTCCTGCAAATACAACCGGATACTGCATCAGGCTTCGTGCATCGTTGATACGGAAACCGATACCGGAAGTGGCCGCGATCATCTCAGCACCTACTACAGCCATCCAGGACACGCTGAGTCCCAGTTTTAATCCGACAAAAATAGATGGAAGTGCAGATGGCAGATAGATTTTTGTAAACTGCTGCCAGCCATTCAGATGATACATTTTTCCAACTTCGATGAGTTTCGGATCGGTACGCTCAATACCGCTGACGGTGTTGACCAGAACCGGGAAATATGCTGCCAAAAAGATAACGGCTACTTTTGATTCCTCGCCGATACCAAACCAGATGATCAGGATCGGAACCCATGCGATCATCGGAATCTGACGGATTGCGGTAAATGTCAGCATGAAGAAACGGTTTGCAAATTTGTTCATTCCCATGAGCACGCCAAGCAAAATTCCTACAACGACTGCCAGTGCATAACCTTTGGCAATACGGCTTAAACTGATGCCGATATCTCCCGGCAGGGTGCCGTTTGCGATCTGTTCTTTTAAGGTTTCAAGCACGGTACTGATCTTTGGCAGGATCAGTGTGGACATCGCGCCGGTGGATGTGGCAAAATGCCACGCCAGCACAATGAGGACCGGCAATATGATCATGTTGATAAAAATCAACAGTTTTTGTATAAATACGTTATTTCCTTTGTACATGCTCACGCGGCCTCCTTACTGTGCGCTTTCCTGATACTCCTGCACTGCTTTTTCCAGATAGGAGGAATCAATCCAGGAATCAAAATCTACCTGATTGGTGATGATGTCATTGTCAAGTTCAAACTGTTCAATATTTTTCAAAGAAGAAATATATCTGTCATCCAGGCTGATGGAATATCCAAGCTGTGTATCGGCTACTGCTACAGACTTCACCTGCTCTAATGTTCTTCCACTCTTCTCAGCGGATAATTCATAAAATGCTTCCGGATCAGAGATAATATCATTGGATGCTTTCAGCATTGCTTTGATAATAGCTACTGTCACATCAGAATTTTCGCTGACATAATCACTTCTTCCAGTCAATACGTTTGGCTCATAGAACGTATCCGGATCTGCCTGTGCTCCTCTGTGAAGGATCGTTGCCTGTCCCTGCTCAACCAGTGAATCTGCCTGTCCGTATGTAACAACTGCTGCATCTACGGCACCTGTGGAAAGACTGGATAAGCCTTCCGGTATCGTGCTGTTTACAAGCTGTACATCATCAGCACTCAAACCAGCTTCTGCTAACACTTTCAATACATACATCTGCGGTGTCGCACCACGCTGATAGGAAATGGTTTTTCCTTTTAAATCCTGTAAGGAAGTGATACCGGAATCAGCGCTGACTGCAAGCTGCCATACAGAACCAAAACTTGTCACGGTCAGTAATTTCGTATCAATGCCGTTTGATTTTGCCATGATTCCAGCAAACCCCGCATAATATGCGTAATCCAGATCTCCGGATACTAACGCCTCATGAATCGCCGGTGCTGCTCCTGTAAACGGAATCAGGTCTGCGTCATAACCTAATGGATTCAGATATTCATCCAGATACCCTTTTTCCTCGGCTACGGCCAGTGCTCCCTCTGCCCATTCGTATCCGGCACTCGGGAAACCGATGCTGACAACCTCATAACCATCTTTATTTGTCTCTGCCTTCGCACTTCCATCAGAGGATGCTCCGTTGCTTCC
>CAVAFS010000437.1:0-3072 GCA_963587975.1 Bulleidia sp.
AGATTGCAGTAGCAGTAAAAGAAGGCGGCCCGGATCCTGCAAATAACAGCAGACTTCGTGATGTTATCGCAAAAGCAAAAGCAAACAACATGCCGAACGATACCATCGATCGTGGTATCAAAAAAGCTGCCGGAGATGCAAACTCCGTAAACTACGAGTATGTTTCTTATGAAGGATATGGTCCGAACGGTACAGCGATCATCGTTGATGCGCTGACAGACAATAAGAATCGTACAGCAGCAAACGTAAGAAATGCGTTTACAAAAGGAAAAGGAAATGTAGGAACACCAGGTTGTGTATCTTACATGTTTGATAAAAAAGGTCAGATCATCATCGACAAAGAAAACTGCGATATGGATGCAGATGATCTGATGATGGCTGCTCTGGATGCAGGCGCAGAAGATTTCAATGAGGAAGAGGACAGCTTCGAGATCATCACTGATCCGGATTCTTTCAGTGAAGTAAGACAGGCATTAGAAGATGCAGGTATTGAGATGGCAAGCGCTGAGGTTACTATGATTCCTCAGACATACGTTGAGCTGACAGACGAGCAGGATTTGTATTGCATCAACAAAATCCTTGATCTGCTGGATGCAGATGATGATGTACAGCAGGTATATCACAACTGGGATGAGTAATTCTCAGATTACTTTTTATATGGAATATTGAAAAATAATGGAGAGATGTCGAAACTGGCATCTCTTTCTTTTTTTGGGAATTTTACCGTAAATGTGTAACCGTTTTTTGCAACTGACCTTTTACAAGAGCGCGTTCCTATGGTATAATGTAGTCAATAAATTTGAATGCAGACCGGGCATAAGTCCGGAACTAGAGTCAGGGGGTTCAAAATGAAAAAGGTTTTATTTGCTGCTTCAGAATGTGTACCATTTATCAAAACCGGAGGGTTGGCCGATGTATGCGGCGCACTTCCAAAACAGTTTGATAAAAATGAGTGGGACGTTCGTGTTGTAATACCGAATTATTCCTGCATTCCGGAAAAATATCGGAATCAGTTTGAATATGTAACGCATTTTTATATGGGAACAGGTCCTTATGTACCGAGTAAATATGTTGGTGTTTTGAAATATGAACTGGATGGAATCACTTATTATTTCATCGATAACCAGGAATATTTTAACTGCTTTCTCCCATATGGAGACATTCGTTACGATATCGAGAAATTTACATTTTTTGATAAAGCCGTATTATCCATGCTTCCACTGATCGGTTTTCAGCCGGATCTGATCCATTGCCATGACTGGCAGGCCGGTCTGATCCCGGTATTTTTGAAAACAGAATTCCAGGGCGATATGTTCTTCTGGGGTATGAAGACTATCATGACCATCCACAATCTGAAATTCCAGGGTATCTGGGATGTCAAGACCATGATGGGACTGACCGGTTTCCCAAAAGATCTGTTTACACCGGATAAACTGGAGTTCCAGAAAGATGCCAATATGCTGAAAGGCGGACTGGTGTACGCAGATTATATCACAACCGTCAGCGATACTTATGCACAGGAGATTCAGACACCGTACTATGGAGAAGGACTGGATGGTCTGCTTTCTGCCCGTCATTTTGATATGCAGGGGATTGTAAATGGTATTGATTATGATATTTACAATCCGGAGACAGATCCGAAGCTGTTTGTAAATTATAACCGTGACAATTTCCGCAAGAAAAAAGTAGAAAATAAACTGAAATTACAGGAAATGCTTGGTCTGACCGTAGACAAGAAGAAATATATGATCGGACTGATTTCCCGTCTGACAGATCAGAAAGGTCTGGATCTGGTGGATTATGTATTTGAACGGATCCTGGATGATAATACCCAGTTTGTTGTGATCGGAACCGGCGAGGAGCGTTACGAAAATATGTTCCGCCATTTCGCATGGAAATATGGTGACCGCGTTTCTGCAAATATCTGCTATGATTCTGATCTGGCTCAGAAATTATATGCATCTGCAGATGCATTCCTGATGCCGTCCAGATTCGAGCCGTGTGGCCTGACCCAGATGATGGCTTTCCGTTACGGAACCGTGCCAATCGTGCGTGAAACCGGCGGATTGAAAGACACCGTAGAGCCGTATAACGAGTATGAGAATACCGGTACAGGCTTCTCCTTCACGAATTACAACGGCGAAGATATGCTCAACGTGATCAACTACTCCAAGAAGATATTCTTTGAGCGCAAACGTCAGTGGAATCAGATTGTTGACCGCGGCATGGCAAAAGACTTCTCATGGAAAGTTTCAGCCGGACGTTATGAGGGATTATACAGTTATCTGATTGGTCAGAAATAATCTGGTGGGAAAGTACAGAAAATGTTCTACAAGAGGAATGTTCTGTTAAAAAAGAAATCAGGTTTTTTATAGAAGGAAAAATTAAGAAAAAGATAGGATATGCTCACATTATGAAAAAAGTAGTGTGAGCATATTTTTTTGCTAATTGCACATACTTTTAAAAAATATTGGAGGAATGGTGCAATGTCAGAAAAGAAAGAAGTAAGAGATCAGGAATTAAAGGAATACGGACAGTTTGAGATGAGTGATAACCGGCAGCAGCATAAGATTCAGCTGTTGTCCGTGATCGGAGAGGTGGAGGGACATGAGTGCCTGTCTGCCAACACGAAAACGACAAAATATGAGCATGTATTGCCAAAACTGGCGGAAGTGGAGGATGACCGGACCGTGGACGGGCTTCTGGTACTGTTAAATACCGTGGGCGGAGATGTGGAATCAGGGCTAGCCATTGCGGAGATGATCGCATCTTTGAGTAAGCCGGTGGTGTCCCTGGTGCTTGGAGGCAGCCATTCCATTGGTGTGCCCCTGGCGGTTGCTGCGGATTATTCCTTTATCGTGCCCACGGGAACCATGGTCATTCATCCGGTGCGGATGAGTGGAATCGTGATCGGGGCACCGCAGACATACGATTATTTTCAGCAGATGCAGGATCGAATCACAGGATTTATTGCGGCACACAGCCAGACGAACAGGGAACGGATCGAAGAGCTGATGTTGAATACAAGTATGCTGACAAAAGATCTTGGTACGATCCTTGTGGGACATCAGG
>CAVAFS010000438.1:0-2398 GCA_963587975.1 Bulleidia sp.
GTGCAAGCTCTACGAATGCGCCGAAGTCTGTCATACGTGCAACTTTACCTGTTACAACGTTTCCAGCTGCATATTTCTCAGCAGCATTGTTCCAAGGATTCTCCTCCGGGAATTTTACGCTGAGTGCGATTTTTGTATCTTTGATGTCTTTGATGAATACTTTTACAGTATCGCCAACTTTGTAGATTTTCTTAGGATTCTCTACACGGCCCCAAGACATTTCAGAGATATGAAGCAGTCCGTCTGCGCCGCCAAGATCGATGAATGCACCGAAATCTGTAATGTTTTTAACAGTTCCTTCGATCACATCGCCAACGTTGATCTTCTCTAATAATTCTTTCTGTTTACGCTCTTTCTCAGCAACCAGAAGCTGTTTTCTGTCGCCGATGATACGTCTTCTTCTCGGGTTGAACTCAGTTAATACGAACTGGATCTCCTGATCTTTGTATTTGCCAAGATCTCTCTCATAAGAATCAGATACAAGGCTTGCCGGGATAAAGATTCTTGTCTCATCCAGGACAACACTTAAGCCACCGTCTAATACCTGGCTTACTGTACCTGTTAACACTTCGCCGTTCTCGAAAGCCTCTTTCAGACGCTCGCTGCCTTTCTCTGCTGCAAGACGTTTGTATGTAAGGAGAACCTGTCCCTCACCGTCGTTTACTTTCAGAACTTTTGCTTCCATTGTGTCTCCAACAGAAACAACAGTAGTAAGGTCTACATTATTGTCGTTTGTGTATTCGTTTCTGGTAATAATTCCGTCTGATTTATAGCCAATATTCAGGATAATTTCATCCGGTTTCACATCTATAACAGTGCCTTCGACTACCTCTCCATTTCTGATTGTTTTTAAAGATTCTTCCAACATTTGTTCAAAACTCATTTCTGACATATTTTTGAACCTCCTCAATAATATTATTTGGGGTAGAAGCCCCAGCTGTAATACCTACGTAGTCGAAACGCGAAAAGTCAGAATTCTCTAGATCTTCTTTCGTTTGTATAAAGTAAGTATTTCGACAATTTTCAGAGCAGATCTCATACAGCTTCCGGGTATTGGAACTGCTTAATCCGCCGATCACCAGCATGGCATCCACTTTCGCCGAAAGCTCTTTGGCAGCTTCCTGACGTTCTTTTGTGGCACTACATATGGTGTTATGTACGATGACCTCACTGTCCTTGTCCACCGTACTCTCACTATCATACCCTTTTTTTTGAATAATTTCAACAAGTTCTTGAAATTTATTGTAATTAAATGTTGTTTGTGCGACAATACAGACCTTTTTCCATGATTTCAGGTCTAATTTTTTCGCATCTGACTCATTATTGATGACAACTGTACGTTCTGCATCCGACCAGCCGACGATACCCTGCACCTCCGGATGATCGCCGCTTCCGATAATGATCACATAATAGCCCTTTTCGGAATACTCCTGCACCAGCTTATGGATCTTCTTTACAAACGGGCAGGTGGCATCCACCACACGCAGCCCATCTGCAATCAACGCATCCTGCTCCGCTTTTGTAACACCGTGGGAACGGATGATCACAGTGCCTTCTGGCTGCTTCTTAGCTTCTTCCAGAGAATGAATCACTTTGACGCCTTTCCGTTCAAGATCCGCAATCACTTCCTCATTATGAATGATCGGCCCGTATGTATACACTGGAGAATGTTCCGCTGCTTCCTGATACACGGTATCCACCGCGCGGTTTACGCCAAAACAAAATCCCGCCTTCTTCGCAAGTTCTACTCTCATGCTTCCAGTCCTGCCTTTTTTGCATGCTCATAAATTGCTTCTACTACTTCATCAATGTTCAGATCTGAGGAATCCAGCATTACAGCATCTTCTGCTGCTTTTAATGGTGCGATTTCGCGATGCATGTCGCGGTAATCACGCTCGCTGATATCTTTCTCAATTTCTGCCAGATCACATTGCTCTCCTTTTTCCACCAGTTCGTTGTAACGGCGTTTTGCACGTACTTCCACGCTGGCTGTCAGGAAAATTTTCAGCTGCGCATTCGGAAGTACACAGGTTCCGATATCACGGCCGTCCATGATAACATTGTGCTGTGTGGCCATATCCTGCTGCAGACTCAGAAGTTTTGCACGTACAAAACCGTAACCACTTGTGGCAGATGCCATATTGCCCACTTCCTCCTGACGAATCTTGCCGGAAATATCTTCCCCGTTTAACAGCACTTTCTGTACGCCGTCTTCATAAGCCAATGCGACGGAAATATCGTTACAGGCTTCTTTGATTATTTCTTCTTCCTCCGCTTTTATGTCATGCTGTAAAAAATAGTATCCCATGGCTCGGTACATTGCACCGGTATCCACATAAATAAAGGATATTTTTTTTGCCAGCTTTTTCGCTATCGTACTTTTACCGGCGCCGGCCGG
>CAVAFS010000439.1:0-6959 GCA_963587975.1 Bulleidia sp.
AAGTCTTCAATTTCGACATTTACACAGTGAAAATACACCTATACTCATATTCACGAATGCACTCAATATGATATCATCATATCCATTGTGTTGCTTTTGAAACCAAAACATTTACTTTCACGTGTATTCAAGAATACCCCACATTCTTGCTGCGAGATGTGTATCATGCAATGCATGAATAATTTTTCTGCGCACCTCTGCAAATCTACATTCATTTAATAATTGTACACTATGGCTTTGTAACGTAAATGAAAGGACTCTGGCTATTTTTTCTCGGCCAGCGATTGTTAGCGGACGAGACAAAATCGCAGAGTCCTTTTTCACAACCTAAATTTTTAACCATCAATATTTTATAAACAACAGACAAGGGAGTAAAACATACATGGGGAAAAGAACTTTCAACTGGGCAGAATTAAAGCCGGAAATCAAACAGGTCTGGCAATTAAGTCTGCCCGCGATTTTAACACAGATCACCACCATCGCCATGCAGTACATTGATTCTGCCATGGTCGGTGCTCTGGGCGCTGCTGCCTCTGCCGCCATCGGCCTGGTGGTTGCCATGACCTGGCTGTACAACGGCGTGCTGTCTGCGGTCTCTGCCGGTTTTTCCGTGCAGGTAGCACATCACATTGGGGCCAATCAGGATATGGAAGCACGAAACGTCGTCCGGCATGGTCTGATCAGTGCCCTGATCATTTCCGGGCTTTTAGCTTTAAGCGGACTTCTGCTCAGTCATCCGCTGCCGATCGCACTGGGCGGTGATCCGGCAATCTGCCCGGATGCAACGGCATACTTTTTTGTATATTCGCTGATGATCCCATTTTCACAGCTGAACTCCCTTTCATCGGCATTTTTGCAATGCTGCGGTGACATGGTAACACCAAGTATTCTGAATGCCGTCATGTGTGGACTGGACGTTATGTTCAACGCCCTTCTTATCCCACATTTCGGCGTTCTTGGTGCAGGTATGGGAACTGCTCTGGCCTGCGCCGTGATCAGTCTGATCATGGCATGGCGCTGCTGCATTTCTAATAAACGTCTGCGTCTCAGACGGATGGATAAACATCCCTTTGACCGCAATATTCTAAAAAAGGCATTCCAGATTGGAATGCCTGTGGCGGTACAGGAAATCGCAATGAACGGAGCCATGGTCATGTCCACCAGAATCATTGCACCACTGGGTGCTGCCGCCATCGCAGCCAACTCCTTTGCTGTCACAGCCGAAAGTCTGTGCTATATGCCAGGATACGGTCTCGGCATGGCGGCAACCACACTGGTTGGCCGAAGCATCGGTGCAGGAGAAGTCAAAACAGCCAAACGCTACGGCAATATCAGTACCGCCATGGGAGCAATTTTTATGGGCTGTACCGGTGCGGTCATGATGTTCGCCTGCCCGCTGGTCTTCCGGCTTCTGACCCCAGATACAACCGTACAGGCTATGGCCGTTCATGTTCTTCGAATTGAATTGCTTTCCGAACCACTTTTTGGTGTATCCATCGTGGCCGCTGGAGCCCTGCGCGGAACCGGGGATACCTTCGTGCCAAGTCTGATGAACCTCGGAAGCATCTGGATCGTGCGTATCGGTCTGGCATTGATTCTGGTCAGACGACTCGGTCTCACCGGAATGTGGATTGCAATGTCCATCGAACTGTGCGTGCGTGGACTGCTGATGCTGTATCGGCAGCACACTACAAAATACTATCGGACACGGGTCCGTGGCTGAAAATTTACACTTAGATATATTACATATGAAAGTTATTAATTTCATAACTGAAATAGCAAAAACAGAGAAAGTTTCCTCGACGAACGATTCAGTAAACGACTGAGTTTTGCGAGTTTTGCGCGAACGGGAAACGACCAGCTTTTATCGGAGTTGGAAGTGAGCGCGATAAAACCGAAGCAAAACGAAGGAAGTGAACGGCTAGTGAGTGAGGAAACTTTCTCTGATTTTGTTTTCACATATTAAATTTTAACCAATACTCCTACTCGGCAAATTGGCTGTTATACAGATCTGCATAGAATCCACCCTGCGCCAGCAATTCGTCATGATCTCCCTGCTCAATGATATCTCCATCTTTCATGACGAGAATCATATCCGCATTTTTGATCGTAGACAACCGATGCGCAATGACGAAACTGGTCCGTCCCTTCATCAGATTATCCATGGCACTCTGAATCAGTTCCTCGGTTCTGGTATCAACGGAAGATGTCGCCTCATCCAGGATCAAAATCCGGTTATCTGCCAGTATCGCACGGGCGATAGTAAGCAGCTGCTTCTGTCCCTGAGAAATATTGCTTGCATCCTCATTCAGCTCCATCTCATATCCCCCTGGCAGTGTCCGGATAAAATGATCTGCATGAGCTGCCTTTGCCGCTTCAATGACCTCTTCGTCTGTGGCATCCAGACGTCCGTAACGGATATTTTCCATAATGGTTCCCTTAAAAAGCCAGGTATCCTGCAGTACCATTCCGAAAGCATCTCTCAGCTCCCGGCGGTTGAAATCACGGATATCATGACCATCAATGCGGATGGAACCACTGTTTACATCATAGAAACGCATCAGCAGTTTTACCATTGTCGTCTTACCGGCACCTGTCGGTCCAACAATAGCGATCTTCTGTCCGGCTGCCGCCTGTGCACTGAAATCATGGATGATCATCTGATCCGGATTGTAGCCAAAACTTACATGGTCAAATGCAACATTTCCGACTACTTTTGTCACATCCGCAGGCTGCTCCACGATCTGGTCTTCTTCTTTTTCTTCCAGAAATTCAAAAACACGCTCTGCCGCTGCCGCCATAGACTGCACCTGGTTTGTTACCTGTGCGATCTGCTGGATCGGCTGTGTGAAGCTCTTGACATACTGGATAAATGCCTGGATATCACCGATGGTGATAATGCCACGAATGGCCAGCATACCACCGCTGAGTGCAACTGCCGCATAACCAAGGTTTCCGATAAACTGCATGATCGGCATCATGATTCCGGAAAGAAACTGGGATTTCCATGCAGAAGTATACAATACGTCATTGGTCTGGTTAAACTGAGCAATCATCTCATCTTCTTTGTTGTAAGCTTTGATAACCAGATGGCCGCCATAACTTTCCTCTACCTGACCATTGATATGACCAAGGTATTCCTGCTGTGTGATAAAGTGTTTCTGTGATTTTTTTACAACCAGTGAAACACAAATTCCGGAAACCGGAAGTACAACCAGCGCGATCAGTGTCATCAGCGGAGAGATACTGAGCATCATCACAAGCACACCGATGATTGTGGCGGTGGATGTAATGATCTGGGTCACACTCTGGTTTAAGCCCATTCCGAGGGTATCCACATCGTTGGTGATTCTGGATAATACCTCGCCGTAGGTACGGCTCTCAAAATATTTCATCGGCATGCGGTTGATTTTTTCTGTAATCTCTTTTCGCATCCGGTAACAGATTTTCTGTGTGATACCAGTCATGATCCAGCCCTGAATAAAACTTAAGACAGAGCTGAGCAGGTATAAGCCCAGTACGAAAAGCAAGATTTTTCCGATATACGTAAAATCAATGCCGCCGGTTCCGGCTACTTTTGCCATCAGGCCACTGGCCAGTGCGGTTGTTGCCTTACCAAGTACCTTCGGTCCTACGACACTAAATACCGTAGAGCAGGCAGCAATGATCATAACAAACACCACTGCGATCTTATATGTTCCCATATATTGGAGCATTTTTCCGATGGATCCTTTGAAATCCTTCGCTTTCTCTCCCGGAGCCATACCGCGTCCCGGACCTCCCATCGGACGTTTCGGTCTGGAAGCGGAATGCATATTTCTTTCATTACTCATGCTCTTTGGCCTCCTCTCCGTCTGTTAATCCAAGTTCCTTTGCGGACATCTGGGATTTTGCAATTTCCTGATATACCGTACAGTTTTTCATCAGTTCCTCATGAGTGCCTTTACCCACGATCTGACCTTCATCCAGAACAAGAATCTGATCCGCATGTAAAATCGTGCTGATACGCTGTGCAACAATGATCACCGTGCTGTCCTCCACCGTGTCTGCCAGTGCTTTTCTCAGTTTCGCATCGGTTTTCAGATCCAGCGCGGAAAAACTGTCATCAAATACAAAGATTTTCGGATGTTTTGCAATGGCACGGGCAATGGCAAGACGCTGTTTCTGTCCGCCGGAAACGTTTGTTCCACCCTGTGCAATCGGCGCATCGTATTTCTCTGTTTTTTCTTCAATAAATTCTTCTGCCTGTGCGATCTGTGCTGCCTGACGAACTTCAGCATCGCTGGCATCCGCATTACCAAAACGCAGGTTGGATGCGATGGTTCCGGAGAACAGCACCCCTTTCTGTGGTACAAATCCGATCTGCTGACGCAGATCTTTCATGGAAAGTTCCCGAATGTCGATACCATCCAGTGTAATAACGCCCTCTGTCACATCGTACAGACGCGGAATCAGATTTACGATGGTTGATTTACCACAGCCGGTACTTCCGATGATGGCCGTAGTCTGACCCGGATTTGCCGTAAAATCAATATCTGTAACTGCCGCTTCTTTGCTGCCCGGATATGTGAAATCAACATGTGAAAATTTCAGGACACCTGCTGTAGTTTCTACATGTGCCGGTTCTTCTGCTTCTTTGATGGAAATATCCATATTTAACACTTCATCGATGCGGTCTGCTGCCACGCCGGCACGCGGAAGCATCACAGACATTGCTGTCAGCATCAGAAATGCCATAACGATCAGCATTGCATAAGTGATAAATGCGGTCATAGAACCAACCTGCATCACACCAAGGTCGATTTTCTTTGCTGCCACCCATACGATGGCCACTGTCAGCGCATACATGATCAGCATCATACCAGGCATCATCAGTGTCATGACACGGTTTGTAAAAAGCATGGTCTTTGTCAGTTCACGGTTTACACCATCAAAACGTTCTTCCTCTTTGTCCTCCCGGCGGAATGCACGGATAACCGGAAGTCCGGTCAGAATCTCTCTGGAAACCAGGTTGACATCATCCACCTTTTCCTGCATCTGCTTGAACTTCGGCAATGCCACACTCATCAGGATCATGACAAATGCAAAAATTACAATGACCGCCACTACAATCAGCCATCCCATACCGGCTTTTGTCTGTACCACTTTAATAATACCGCCGATACCGATAATCGGTGCATAAGCAAGCATTCGTAAAAATACTGCCGTCACCATCTGGATCTGCTGCACGTCATTTGTACTTCTAGTAATCAGCGATGCAGTGGAAAAATGCTCCATTTCCGCATTGGAAAAACGCATTACTTTCTCATACAGTCTGCCACGCAAGGAACGTCCAACGCTGGCACCGACTCTGGAAGCCAGATAAGATACAAAAATAGCACAGGCCATCATGACTGCTGCCAAACCTGCCATCTGCAGTCCTTTTTTCCACAGGTAGGCGGTCTGAATTTGTGCCAGATCCAGTCCGGCCTCCTCATCACAGGCTGCCGCATAGGCTGCTCCGGTAGAACTAAGCATGGAATCTCCCATGGTTTCCACCATATCTTCCATGGAGGTACGCATGGACAGAACAGCGCTTTCATCCAGTTGTCCTGCTTCTTCCATTCCTTCAAATATCGGACGTACATCGACACATTTGACAGTCTGCGTACATCCATCGTCCTGCTCAACTTCTTTTTCTGATATGCTAAGCTCCATGCCAAGCATCTGGCCGATCTGCTCCAGACTCATCTGCTCATATACGGATACGTCCTGACCGGTCTGCTCAGCCAACATTTCCTTGAACTGGTCTTCTTCCATCTGAGACATCTGATAATTCAGGATCAGCGGAATCGCAAATTCAGAATCCAGCTCCTCCAGTGTATCTTTGTCCGTTACAGAACGTTCATAAGTCTCATGCTGCGTTGCCTCATAACTGGAAGCCCAGGTCTGCTTCTCTTCTTTCGTCATAAAAAGCTGCGCGTTCTCATATTCCGCCGATGTCATTTCCTGTGGAAGGATATGTTCGATTCCTTTATTCTGAATACCCACATCAATGATATCCGCAGTGTATGTCGGCAGCGCCAGATCACAGTATGCCTGGATCACAAGCACCGCCACGATCACAAGGATCGATTTCCAGTACGGAAGCATGTTTTTAAAAATCTTCTTCATTTCCGTGATTTCCTTTCTTTTCCTTTTTCTGGCTCTCCCGGATTTTCTCCAGTTCTCTTTTTGCCAGATCATATTGCTGGTAAATATAGTTCACCAACCGCGCCATTTCCTCTTTATCCGTTTTTTCAAACATCCGCCGGATAAAATCGTCCATGATTTCATTGGATTCCTGCAAAACTTCCTGCCCGGCTTCCGTGATCTCCACCAGTGTATTTCTGCGGTCCTTCTGATCTACAAAGCGTCTGACATATCCTTTTTCTTCCAGCGCCTTGATGCTGCGGGATACTGCAGGCGGCAGCGCATGCGTATATTCTGCCAGTTCAGACATCTTTACGCCATGTTCGGAACCGATTTTCTTCTGCACATGATAGATACCGTTCATCAGCACAAACTCGCCTTTGTTCAGATGTGGCAGAATGCTGCCGATGTTCAGTTTTCGAAACATATGCAGTGCCTCCCACAGATTCTGTTCCATGTGATCCATATGTCCCATGCAATCAAAATGATTCCTGCAATCCGCAAAATCAGAATGCTCTTTCGCATTTTCCTGTTCTTTGTTTTCTTTCTCTTCCATAACTCCCGAAAAAATCCTCCTTTCCAAGTATTCATCTTATGAAAGAAGTTCCCTAATCCTGTTGTATGATATATATCACATCAAATAGGGTATTCTTCTCATCCCAATATTTAACATTGTTAATTATTAACTATCGATAAAGATTAACACTGTTAATTATTTTTGTCAACAAAAAGAGGAACAATCAATTCTTAAATAATTCTAAAATAGTAATATTTACACACTACTCTTA
>CAVAFS010000440.1:0-6935 GCA_963587975.1 Bulleidia sp.
GATTCAGAGTTATGTTTCCATCATGTCCGTATTCGTCTACATGACTTAAAGTACCGTTTACGAAGGTGACATCTTCGTAATTGTAGCAGAGCAGATAACGAAGTAAGTCTTCATTTCCGTTTTCCAGTTTGGAGATCTGATAAGCCGGAGTGGTGTCATCCTTTAGTGTGGCATTTGTTACCGGGATTTCATAGCGGCGCATAACTTTGCGTCCGTTTTTCAGATAATAAGTAATCTGAATGGAAGATATATAATCCCCTTCACTGTAAACAACAGATGTAGATGTGCTGGATTCTGTGGTGTCCGAGGATGTTGCCGTTGCAAATTCAGCACTTCGTTCTTCCGGATGATTGTATTCCAGATAATTTTGCTGATAGGGATACTGCAGATATTCCTGTTTGTGATTCAAAAGGTTCTGATGGATTTTTTCCAGCACTTCAAAATCAGCCGGATCGGTGTATACATGCTCATAATCCGCGTACATATAAATGGCAGCAATCTGATCTGTATCCGGAATTTTACGCTCAATATGGAAAGCATCACCTTTCAGCAGTCCGGTTCCAAGCAGGCAGAGTGCAATACAGGTCGCCCATTCGATCCAGCGTTTCCGTGAAAATACATGGAAGCGTTTTTTTAACAGCATTTCTGAAATGAAGAAGCTTGCAAAGGTGCATGGAATCAGAAATACAAACAGTGACGCAGTCATATGGGCGGTGTTGTCAAAGAGCAGACTGGAGAGCAGGAAGGAGAGTCCGAATCCTCCAACCAGTGCCAGCATCCAGCGGAAACACGGATGCAGCCAGCCAAAAGCAACCACGTCGCCGGTACACTCCAGCTGTCGTTTCTGATAAAACACGTAGGCAAGGATCAGAAAAGCAACAGCGATCATGCAGTATAGTCCGATCAGCAGGCTTCCACGCATGTGGATTTCATCAAGTGCAGTAAAATCTTCATTCATGGACCAGGTCAGGGATACGTGATCCAGCAGATACAGAAATGGGGAAAGTACCGTATCTCTGGTTTCTGTCAGTGTATAGCTTACCTGATCACCAAGGATTCCCATGCCATAGCACATGGAGGAAATGATCAGTGTGGCAATGGATTTAATCCCAATATACAGAAAATTTCCTACAAAATAGTAAGCTGCAGCGGCAACCGCATGCCCGGTAAGCATACAGCAGAATACCGCAAGGGTATAAAACAGAAAACTCATACCCATCATGTAAAGCAGCCAGTACAGCAGATATTCCACGGATGTGATATTATTTAAAATGCACACCAGCAGGTTTAGTAAAAAGGTGATCAGCTGCGGGAACAGCAGGAATAAAAAGCCGCTGATATAATTTGTCACAAACAGTTCACTCCGTTTTACCGGAAGCGCATGGATCATATGACAGCTTCGGGTGGAAAACAGGTAGGAAAAAACCGTAATGGCAGCCACCAGTGCTGCAAAAAAGATGACATACGGTTCCAGATTTCCACTGATGCATTCCAGCATGGTCATCAGGCGGTTGGTCGCCGGAGTGGCAGCATACCCAGCGGACTGGGAACCCATGTAGTTGCGGGTGTTCAGGAACATCCGCACGGTCATGTTAAAAAACAGATACGCCAGGTAAACCGCCCAGACCGGCCAGAACCGGGTCATATTTTTGCGGAATATCGTTTTATTAAAACAGGATGTCTTTGATTTCATAATTCTTTCCTCCCATTTCATAAATAAAAATTTCTTCCAATGTAAGAGGAAGGATATCGATCAGCATCGGATGCGTCTGCTCCAGTATCATTTTGGCTCGCTCCGGATTGCCTTTTACGATCAGTGTGTATACACGCCCGGTGTTGGACATATGTAAAATTTCAAAATCCTTCGGTAGCGTCGGCATGCCTTCCTGAAAAGCCACCTGAATTTTGGATACATTTCCCTGAAGGTCAGAAAGGGAACGCTCCACGATGATCTTGCCCTTGTGCATAATGCCTACATGGTCGCAGACGTCCTCCAGTTCACGCAGATTGTGGGAGGAAATCAGGATCGTAGTCCGGCTTTCACTTGCCTTAGACAGTATGATACTCCAGATCTGACGACGCATCACAGGATCAAGACCGTCCATCGGTTCATCCAAAATCATCAGTTCCGGCATGGCGCAGATAGAGAGCCAGAAGGCCACCTGCTTTTGCATACCTTTGGAAAGCCGGCGGATGGCACGTTTGGTATCGATATTTGGGAAAAATTCCTGCAGCCGTTCAAAAAGTGTGGAATCAAATTTTTTGTAAATGCCCTGATAAAACTGCTTCATTTCCAGCGTATTTGCCTGCAAAAAATAGAACATGTCATCCGGGATATACGTAAATTTGGCTTTTGCCTCCGGATTGTCATACACCGGAAGACCGTCAATGAGGATGGAGCCGCTGTCAGGACGGTAAATTCCGGTGAGATGACGGATTAGGGTGGATTTTCCGGCACCGTTTGGACCAACAAGACCGTAAATGGTTCCTTTCGGAACATGCAGGCTCATGTCGTCTAAAGCCTTGAAGCCGTTGAATGTTTTTGTAATATGTTCTGCCTGAATCATGCCTGAATCCTCCTTCCTGATAAAGAAAGAATGCGGTTCGTGAGCTCATTTACCGGCATGGACAGGTAGAGAAGCTCAGACACGATCTTGTCAAACTGTGGCAGCAGTTCCTGCTGACGGAGCTGGTGGGTCTGATCCACTTCCGCCACAAAGGTGCCTTTTCCGGACAAGGTATAGATGTAACCTTCGCTTTCCAGTTCCCGGTAGGCGCGCTGGATCGTATTTGGATTGATGGCCAGCGAAGCCGCCAGTTCCCGGACGGAAGGCAGTTTCTCATCTTTTTTCAAAGCACCGCTGACAACAAGCTGTCGCACGTTATCTTTTATCTGTTGATAAAAGGGGCGCGTATCGCGGTAATTTAGCTGTATCATAGAAGTCTCCTTTTAAATAAAAATAGAAAAATAGCGTACTAACCGTGTTAATACAGTTAATATAGCATGCATGCAGGGGAGATACAAGGAAGAAGCGTGGAAGAAAATCTTAATTCTTTCGAAAGAAAAAGAGCAGACTGTTATTTGTCTGCTCTCATGTTAGCTTATGATAGTTAATCTTCTTTTTCCAGTTCTGCAACAATGTCATTTAACATCTGCAGTACGTTATCCTCACCTACATTTTCAAAGTGTTCGGAAATGGATTCCAGTCTATCAAAAAAACTTGGCTTTCTTTCGCCTGTCTGTGTGTCACAGGAAGAACCACAGCTGTGGCAATTACCTGTACATCCGCCGATTGTATTTTCTGCCATATGAATTTACCTCCTTAAAATGTGAATCGAACGATTCTGATGAGTTCAGTATACTATATTATTCTCTGCGTTTCTACAGGAAAAATGTGAATTCATAGAAATTTTATATGATTGTATGAATGCAGGTATGAGCATTCTGAAATGAGTGTTTTGAGTGAGAGTATTTTTTATAAAAAGGCGTTCCTTCTATCATATATTGAGAGTGAACGGGTGTGTATTTTTTGTTGAGAAATAGCGGAAAAACGAGTATAATAAAACACATAATTCGGGAAAAAATCCCGCTGCAAAAAGTCTTTTTACAGGAATATTTTTTGCAGATTTTGAGAAGGAGTTTTTAAGTATGAGAGCAAGTGGTATTTTACTTCCGGTAAGCAGTTTACCGTCAAAATATGGAATCGGATGTTTTTCAAAGAGTGCTTTTGAATGGATTGATTTTCTGCAGGAAAGCGGACAGACATTCTGGCAGATCCTGCCGTTGGGACCGACCAGTTACGGGGATTCGCCGTATCAGTCATTTTCCACTTTTGCGGGCAATCCGTATTTCATTTCACTGGAGGAACTGATCGAGGAAGGACTTCTGACCAGAGCGGAATGTGAGTCTGCGCAGCTTGGCACGAATCCGTCTTATGTAGATTATGAGAAACAGTATGAAAATAGAAATCCGTTGTTACATAAAGCTTATCAGAACAGCAAAAAACGGGAAGACGCAGATTTCCTGAAATTTGAGGAAGAGCAGAAGGAATGGCTGCCGGATTATGCATTATTTATGGCATTGAAGGATGTGCATGACAAACAGGCCTGGAACACATGGGAAAAGGAACTCATTCAGAAAGAGCCGGAAGTTCTGGCAAAATACCGGGAAGAACTTGCGGATGAGATTTGTTATTACGAATATCTGCAGTACTGGTTTTTAAAACAGTGGTTGAAAGTAAAAAAATATGCCAACGAGCGCGGTATTAAGATCATTGGTGATATTCCGATTTATGTGGCTTTTGACAGTGCGGATGCGTGGATGAATCCGGAATTATTTGAGTTTGATGAAGATATGAACCCAATCGAAGTGGCAGGATGCCCGCCGGATGGATTTACTGCAGACGGTCAGCTCTGGGGCAATCCGATTTACGACTGGGAATACCATAAAAAACAGAACTTTGCATGGTGGATCCGCCGTATCAAACACTGCGAAGTATTGTATGATGTGGTTCGAATCGATCATTTCCGTGGTTTTGATGAGTATTACACCATTCCTTACGGCATGACAAACGCCCGCATCGGTGAGTGGAAAAAAGGACCGGGTATCGCACTTTTTAAAGAAGTGAAAAAACATGTGAAAAACATTGAAATCATCGCAGAGGATCTTGGCTATATGACACAGTCTGTCCGTGATCTGGTGGCAGAAACCGGTTATCCGGGTATGAAAGTACTGCAGTTTGCCTTTGGCGGTGGCAGTGACAACGAATATCTGCCGCACAATTATACACCAAATTCTGTTGTATACACAGGAACCCATGACAACGAGACACTTATGCAGTATTTAGACTATACGCAGGATCATGTTCGTAACCATATTCGGGAGTACATGAACCGTCCGCATGCATCCAATGGGGAACTTTGCGAAAATCTGATTTGGATGGCGATGTCCAGCGTTGGAAAATACTGTATTGTACCAATTCAGGATTACCTGGGACTTGGAAAAGAAGCCCGAATGAATTTCCCATCCACACTGGGACACAACTGGGAGTGGCGTGTGCGTAAGGAGCAGCTGACACATGATCTGGCAGGTTACATTGCGCATATGACAGGATTGTCCTACCGCTGGAGAATTGATCCGCCAAAAAAAGAAGAGGCAGATGAAAGCAAAGCAGAAAAAGAATAATTGATGATAATACAGGGAAACGTGACAAATTGCAGAGACGAATGTGGTGTATAAAATAAGATGCACCTTTCGAAAAGAGTGCTATCAGTATTCGCAATCATGTTTCCCTGACAAAATTTAGTTCAATAAGTGAAGTTACGAGAAAGAAGGATTTTGTATGGAGTTAAAACGACAAAATCATGAATTTCCTCCAGTGTATGATGAAAATTCCGAAATACTGATCCTGGGAAGTTTTCCGTCGGTGAAATCCAGGGAAATGCAGTTCTTTTATGGACATCCACAGAATCGTTTCTGGAAAGTGATGGCGCAGGTTTTAAATGAAAATGTGCCGCAAACAATCTCAGAGAAAAAGGAGATGCTTCTGCGGCATCATATCGCGTTGTGGGATGTGATTGCAAGCTGTGATATCGCTGGTTCCAGTGACAGCAGTATACGAAATGTAGTGCCAAATGATCTGGCCTATATAATAGGAAAAAGCCGGATTACAAAAATTTATGCAAACGGAGCGAAATCCAAGCAGTTGTATGATAAATATCTGGCAAAACAGCTTGGTATCGAGGCGGTGCAGCTGCCGTCTACCAGTCCGGCGAATGCGGCTTACAGCGTGGAACGGCTGCTGGAATATTGGCAAAATATAGTGGCTTAACAAAAGGGAGCGGGGAATGGAAAATTATATAGTTTTGATAATAGGAATTTTACTTTTGATAGTTGCTATTATCTGGATGCTTATAGGAAAAGCAAGTACCGGGCCGTTTTTAATTTTAGCAGCTTTCAGTGGTGCCATGATTGAAGAAGGGATTCACAGGATAAGAAAGAAAAAAGGAAAATGAAGTTTTTTGAGCTGATTGTTTATAAATCAGGGACTGAAATCAATGTGGTGGATAAAATCAATGTATTTTGGCGAGGTACGAAATAATGAGGGTAAAGCAGCAAAAACAGATAAAGGCATATTTGATGGAAGAATTTGGAAATGCCAAAGGTATGAAATTGTTCAGTGAACAGGAGAGAGTACTCAGTGCACTGATTAAAAACACAAAAGGCAAGTCGGAAAATCAGATGAAAACTCTGACTCAGACAATTCTTCCGAGGATTGCGTTGTATAAAGGTTTGCTGAACAATGATTTTTACGAAGAAGACGTCTATGCGTGTATGCGAAAGTACATGATGGAAAAAGTAGCGGCGAAAAAGCATGCATCTACCGCGAAAATGGAAATCGTGCCGGGATTTTATACCATCTACAGTAAGATATTTCTCAAAATCATGCGTACAACAGATTTGCAGGAAAATACACAGAGCAGCGGGAAAAATTACTATGATGTTACAATTACCAAATGTCTCTGGCATACGGCCTGTGTGGAAAATGGCTGTCCGGAGTTGTGCCGCCTTTTTTGTGATGTTGATGATGTAACTTACGGAGGATTGAAGAAAATTGGTTTTACACGTACCAAAACACTGGGTTACGGTGGAGACTGTTGTGATTTTCATTTCTTCAAAAAATAGTAAAAAAATTTTGAACTTTTATTCGGTTGCAACCGAGTCAACTGTGACCAAATAAAAACACATGCAATAGAGGTGATTGTTGTCGTATTCAATGAAACAATATGGAGTGTGCTATGAAAATTAATAGTGACTCACTAATTTGCTAATATCTTCCAAAACAGAAGCAGATTCGTTAACATAAGTATATCAAAGATAAGATAACTCCTGCCGTTACGGGCAGTGAGCAGCAAACAAATCAGGAGGTATATGC
>CAVAFS010000441.1:0-2388 GCA_963587975.1 Bulleidia sp.
GTATATAATATCAACGCATATACTGTAAAATACAGAATCTACCTGTCATCATAACACTCTGTTATAACCATACTCACCTATTTCATAAAAATGAATATCAAAAACAGAATAAGCTCATAACCAGATGACGATTCACATCTGCACCCGCATTTTTTATACTGAATCTATACTGAACAGAACTGTCAAACAACAGGCTGTTTTGATTCAAACACATTATCATTTACAGGAGGTTTTTACATTATGACATCAGAAGAAAAAATTCAGAAAGCCATCAGTCTGGAACCATATGCCAGCAAATCAGAAATTCCTATTTTTCCTATGATCATCACTTATGCAGGTGTTCCTGCCGGAATCACACAGGCAAAATTATTTGAAAGCAACGAAATCTGGCTGGATTCCATGGAAAAAACATTTCAGAAAATCGGATGCTATCCGGATATGGTAATGCCGGTTGGTGCCGCAGACACTGTATTTATCGAATCCATGAAAGCACGTCTCCCGGGCCGTGAACTTGGGGACAACGAATTATTCCAGTTCATTGAGCTCCCTGTTATGACAGAGGACGATTATCAGTTTTTGATGGACAATGGTTATCAGGCCTGGAAAATGAAACATTTATGTGCCATTCAGGAGCCGCCTGTGACACCGGACGAAGCAGGTATCGGACAGATCGTCGGCCGTCTCATGGAAGTTGGCAAACATTTTGGCATGAACCGCCAGTACTGGGAAAGCAAAAACATTCCGCTTTGCTTCCACAACGGATGCGCACCAGCCTTTGATGAATTCTCCATGTCCCGTGGTATGGAAGACTTTTTCTATGATCTGTATGATGAACCGGAAATGGTAAAAAATGCATGTGCTGCTGCCACTCCTGCCATTATCGGTCAGGCTCTTCAGGGTATGAAACCGGGTGACCGTATCGCCATGTTTGCAATGCGTTCTTCCTCTTCTTTCATTTCTCCGGAAATGTTTGAGGAATTTGCTTTTCCATATATGAAACAGATGGTAGAAGCATTTTATGCAAAGGGAATTGTCAGTGTCATCCACTGCGACGGTAACTGGCTGCCAATGCTGCCGTATTTCTGCGAACTGCCAAAAGGAAGCTGTATCATTGAATTAGACGGAACCACTGACATTGAAAAAAGTACTGAAATCCTGCGTGGTCATCAGTGTATCCGTGGTGACATTCCGGCTGCCACTCTGGCATTTGGAACCGTAGAAGAAACAAAAGCTTACTGCGATAAACTGATCAATCTGGCTATGGATGGTGGTTTCATCATCGGAACCGGATGTGAAGTGCCACTGAATGCAAAACTTGAAAATGTGCAGGCATTCATGAATTGCCTGAAATAATAAATTCTTGTTTAGGGTGACTTAAAATTTATCATCTTAAGGTTTTAATAGGGACTCTGGCTATTTTTTCTCAGCGAGCAATTATTAGCCGCGGAGACAAAATCGCAGAGTCCCTTTTCATAACCTACATAGAAACCACACAATTACCCGAAACAAGAATTTATATTTGTAGATATTTCAGGAAATACCGAAACGCCGGATTCGCATTTTTCTCACTCCATACCAGATCAAACGGCGAACCTCCGATTTCCGGCACTCTGATGCATTCCACATTCGGACTGTTGCAGCACTTACTGTATGCGTCCAGTATCGCAATTCCTTTTCCCAGTTCCAGCATCATCATATAATTTTTTTCATCGGACGCCATCACTAATTCCGGCTCAAACCCTGCTTCTTTTGTCTGTGCTTTCAGCATCCGGTCCAGAAATGTATTTCCGCTTTCACTGATTGTCAAAAATGGTTTATCCGCAAAGTCTTTCAGGGAATAGCTGTCCTTTGTATCTTTCATAAATATTTTCGGTACAACCAGCACGGTCTCTAATTTGTATAACGTTTTATGCTGAATTTTGCTTCTTCCCGTCAGATCATACTGCAAAGTCACCGCACAATCCAGCGTTCCATTCATCACATTTTGGACCAGCCCCTCGAAAGAATCCGTTGTCACATACAATTCCACACCCGGACAATGTTTTGCAAAATCATTTAATATTTCTTGCAGATACTCATCTATGATCTGATTTTCAAAAATTCCCAGACGAACGGTTCCTGTCATTCCTTTTTCCGCATATTTTGCCTGTTCAATGACCAGCTGCGCTTTTCCGTGCAGTTCTTTGAATCCATCGTATATGATCTGTCCTGCATCCGTCAGCTGTGTACGCTTACTTTTATCTCTGGAAAACAGTACTACGCAAAGTTCCGCTTCCAGTGCATTAATCCGCTTGCTCAATGCCGGCTGTGCCATATACATGGCCTCTGCAGCTGCGGTAAAACTTCCCAGCTCTGCCACTTTGAAAAAACATTCAATCTGTTCCGATG
>CAVAFS010000442.1:0-7716 GCA_963587975.1 Bulleidia sp.
GTAGCGTTCTTTTTTTGTATTGAAATTCAAATAAGTAGCATTAAAAAATATTATAAAAAAAGTTGTATATAAGATTAGTTAATACTTGTGAATACAGAAAATATACTCTATAATGTACATATATAAGTGTAAATGTGGTTGACGAGTAAAATCATCATGAAACAGAAATAATTTAAGTAAGTATATAAATTTATTGGAAAGAGCCACGCCTTATGCGTGGATCTTTATGACATATTGAGACATACGAAAAAATATATACAACAAGAGGAAAAGAATGACGATCAGAGAGTGTTATGAGAAGATGAGCGCAGATTTTAATGACGTAATGCAGCGTCTTGGAAGCGAAAGCTTTATTCAAAGATTTGCGGTACGTTTTTTAGATGATACAAGTTTTCAGATGATCAAAGATGGAATTGCAGATGGAGATGCGGAACTGGCTTTCCGTGGAGCTCATACGCTGAAGGGTGTATGCTCGAATCTTGGTTTTACAAAATTATGCGAGGTAAGTTCAGAGCTGACCGAGATTCTTCGTGGCAGGGAACTGAAAGGATATGAAGCTGTATTTGCTGAAGTTGAAAAGCAGTATCAGATTACCGTTGATGCAATTAAAGGTTTGAATGAGTAGAAAGTAATCAGGGGTAAATTATGAGCTCAGAGATAAAAATGACAATGGAGCAGGCACAGCAGGAAATGGAACTATTTCGCCGTATCTTCAGTGAAGTGCGCCTGTTGAGTGCGGATGATCTGGGACTGAAGCCTGGAAATGATGAGGACGGATGGCAGGGAGTAAAAGCCTGTCGCTGTAAATCATGCCTGGGACAGGAAAATTCTGAGGAAGAATGTATTGCAAGAAAGGTTTTTCAGGATAAAAATCAGAAATCAAAATTTGAATACATTGGTGAGGATCTGTATGAGATCATTGTAAAATATGTAATGATAGATGAGGCTCCTTATGTAATGGAACTGGTGCGTCATGTGGACACGGATGTGGTGTTTGGAAAAATACAGCATGAGACAGAAAAAGCAAATATGACAGAGTATTATGATATGCTGTATACAGATGCACTTTCGCAGGCCTATAACCGGAGATATTTTGAGGATCGGATCCGCAAGAAAGAAGTGACAGCCGGTATTGCGATGATAGATTTGGATGATTTTAAAATCAGTAACGATACTTATGGCCATGAAATTGGCGATAAAATCCTTTGGGTGGTTGTCTCTACGATAAAAAATGTAATACGAACGACAGATGCGCTTATCCGCTACGGTGGAGATGAATTCCTGTTGGTAATTCCGAATATTTCTCAGAAGATGTTTGAACAGAAGTTGAATGAGATTCTGTATCATATTCGTCTGGTCCAGATCCCGGAGAGTAAAAATCTGTATCTGTCAGTCAGCATCGGCGCCGTTATGGCAAAAAATCAGCGTGTGGAAGATGTCATGCAGAAGGCTGATAAGCTGATGTATGAGGCGAAACAGACAAAGAATACCATTGTCACCGAATGGGGAAGAATCGGTGAAAAGGAAGAATTACAGCAGTATGGCGGCAAACATCAGCGCCAGTGCATTCTGATCGTAGATGATTCTGAGATGAACCGTGCAATTCTCTATGAAATGCTGCACAATGATTTTAATATTCTGGAGGCGGAGAGCGGTGAAATCTGTATCCGCATGCTGGAAGAATATGGCAGGGATATTTCTTTGCTTCTGCTTGATATTGTTATGCCTGGAATGAACGGTTTTGATGTTCTGGAGCAGATGAACCGGAGAAAGTGGATTGAGTCAATTCCGGTTATTATGATTTCAAGTGAGCATTCTGATTTTTATATTCGAAATGCGTATGACATGGGGGTGTCGGATTATATCAGTCGCCCGTTTGATATAAAAGTTGTACGTCGTCGTGTAAATAATACAATTAAGCTATACGCAAAGCAGAGACGTTTGACGACGATCCTCACAGAGCAGGTGAAATCAAAAGAGGAAAGCCGGAAGATCATGGTTGCGATTCTGAGCCAGATCGTTGAGTTTCGTAATGGTGAAAGCGGTCTGCATGTTATGCATGTAAATGCCCTGGTTAAAATGTTGATCGAGCGGCTGCGTCAGATAACGGATCGATACGATATTTCCTGGGTAAAGCAGGATCTGATCGTTATGGCATCTTCGCTGCATGATATCGGAAAGATTGGTATTGATGATAAGATTTTAAATAAAAAAGGAAAGCTGCCCAAAGAAGAGTTTGAAATCATGAAGACGCATACTCTGATCGGAGCATCAATCCTGGAAAATCTGGAAGAATATCAGCAGGAACCGCTGGTACAGACAGCTTATGATATCTGCCGCTGGCACCATGAACGGTATGATGGAAACGGATATCCGGATGGATTGAAAGGAGAAGAGATTCCAATCTCTGCGCAGGTTGTTTCTATTGCAGATGTGTATGATGCACTGGTAAGTAAGCGTGTATACAAAGAAAGCTATACATATGATAAAACCCTGGAGATGATTCTGGGAGGAGAATGTGGAGTATTTAATCCGATTCTTCTGCAGTGTCTGAAGGACATTCACGCGGAAATTCCAGACAAAATCTATCGGGGGGGGGGTAAAAATATGACATGGTAAGCTGAGAAAGTTTGCTTATATAAAAACCCAGAGCCTTTGAAGGCGTATATGAAAGATCCGAAAGCGACAGAGCGTTATCCGGAAGACAGAGAAAAGCAGCGGATGGAGAATTTGGGCGCGTCTGCGTTATGAAGCGCTGTATGATTGGAAACACTTCAGAAAACAGAGGAGATAGCAGGAATGGATTTGTTTGACATCGTAGGACCGATCATGGTCGGTCCCTCCAGTTCCCACACGGCCGGAGCTGTGCGAATGGGCTATGTGGCAGGAAAACTTCTTGGAGAGCCGATTTCTGAGGCGGAGATTTTATTGTATGGCTCTTTCCTGGCTACCGGGGAAGGACATGGAACCAAAAAGGCGATCGTTGCAGGACTGATTGGTATGCAGCCGGACGATTATCAAATTGCAGAAAGTTTTGAAATTGCCCGGAACCGGGGCATTGATGTACGTTTTGGCAGTGCAAAACTGGAGGAGGCGCATCCGAATACGGCGGTGATCCGATTAAAAGGTGTCGGGGAAAAATGTACAGAAGTACAGGTGTCTTCTATCGGTGGTTCCCGAATCAGTATTGATAAAATAGATGGTATTAGTACCGGTTTTTCCGGAGAATGTCCGACCCTGATCGTGCACAACATTGATCAGCCGGGCTGCATCGTGGCAGTCACATCTATGCTGGCAAAGAAAAATGTAAACATTGCAACCATGCAGGTGTATCGTTCTGCCAAGGGCGAACAGGCCGTGATGGTGGTTGAATGTGATCAGCCGATTTCCGAGGATGGTATTGCATGGCTTGAGCAGGTAGAAGGCGTGTTGAAAGTGACGTATTTTGCCGGAATCGGTGCATAGCGTTATAAGGTAAAATGAGTTGTCTTATTTAGAAAGAGATACGTTTATAAGATTTACTGAGCAATGATTTGATTCTATGAAATATGCTATGGAAAATATAGATACAAATAATAGATAGAAAGGGAAACCGTATTTATGGCAGCAGAATACCACAGTCTGAGAGAATTAGTACAACTGGCAGAAGCACAGAATAAAGCAGTATGGGAAATCGTACAACTGGCAGATATGGAAGAAAGTGAACGTACCGCAGAACAATCTTTTGCAAAAATGCTTGAAATGTATCAGGCCATGTGGCAGGCAGACCGGGATTATGACGGAGAGCTCCGTTCTGCAAGTAGGCGGGCAGGCGGAGATGGACAGAAACTGGAACAGTATAATGCATCCGGAAACAATCTATGCGGACCGTTTATTGGAAAAGTCATGGAAAAAGCAATAAAAATGGGAGAATCTAATGCCTGTATGCGGCGTATCGTTGCGGCTCCGACGGCGGGATCCTGCGGTGTACTTCCTGCGGTTTTACTGAGTTTTGCGGAGGATTTTTCAGCGACAGAGGAGAGGCTTGTGCAGGCACTTTATGTGGCAGCCGGCATCGGGAAAGTAATTGCGGAGAACGCTTCTCTGGCAGGTGCTTCCGGTGGCTGTCAGGCAGAGATTGGTTCTGCCAGTGCCATGGCAGCAGGAGCATTGGTGAGTCTTCAGGGCGGCGAGGCCAAAGCTATCATGCATGGAGTTGCGCTGGCGTTGAAAAATATGCTTGGTCTGGTCTGTGATCCGGTGGCAGGTCTGGTAGAAGTTCCATGCATTAAGAGAAATTCTTCCGGTGCGGTGAATGCGGTGACATCCGCACAGCTTGCTTTAGCTGGAATTCGAAGTGCGATTGATCCGGATGAAGTCATTGACAGTATGCGGCGGATAGGAAATCAGTTACCGGTCTGCTTAAAGGAGACCAGTGAGGGCGGTTTGGCGACGACGGAATCTGCTAAGCATTATCAGAAAAAGGAGAGGCATTAAGTAATGAAGGAAGAAATGCGATTATCGGAGCGGGAGCATTGGTAACACAGGGAACTGTTATCCCGGATGATATGCTGGCAGTCGGTTCTCCGGCAAAAGTCAGACGTGAAGTGACTGTCGAGAAGATAAAGCAGAATCATGAAGATACTTTGGATTATATCGAAACTGCAAGAGAACAGTTTAGAAATAATATAAATTAACAGATAACTTTAAAAATATACAGAAAAAGTATTGACAAAACACTTAAAGTGCAATACAATAAAGACAACAAAAGAAGAGAAACCAAAATAAAAAATCTTCTTTCGTTAAATAACTACAGGAGGTCAGTCCAATGGAGTAAGCAAGACAATAATCTCTTTTGACAGAGTTTATCATTATAAAACCATCAGTTAAAGGAGGACAAGTCCATTGAGAGGTAGAGATCCATAGTTGAGACAGAAAAGAGAATATAGAAAGGGAGGTTATATAGTGAAACTTCGATTTAACAGGTGAGAGAGCTATCTGATGACGAGAAAGTCGGATAGCTCTTTTTTTGTGTGTTTTTGTAATGTGTATGGTGTAACATAAAACACAGAACAATTATATCAAAAACTAAAAAAGTATCCGTTTATTCGAAAAAAATTTCCTTTTGGTAAAGCTCTGTTTTTGACATAATGAGGTTGGATGGTTATGCGTGAGCAGGTGAGTTTATCAAAAGAGAGGAGATCGTATGAACAGAAATTCGAAGTTGTTACGGAAGTCTTTGGCCGTAGCAGGGGCAGTAACTCTTTCCTTATCCATGTGCAGTCCGGTATTTGCAACAGAAGCAGCAGGTGCGGCTGACAAAGGGGAATTAAAGATCACGAATGTTACTTACAGAAATGATGCTACATCTACAGGAAAAGCATCCAGCGTAGACAGCATCACATATACTCTGAATGGAAAAGAGTATACACAGAAAGCAGCAGACGGAAACGTGCTGACACTTGTTGTGGATGGCGCACAGGAAGATATTACAAAAGGATCAAGCTATGATGTACAGGGCAGTTACAAAATTGCTGAGACAAAGGTTTATAAAACCGGTGGTCCTTCTGCACCACCATGGAATGGTCCGGATGCAGTAAAATCTACTTATAACTTCCGCCAGGCACTGCTTGTAAATGATGGAAAAATCGTAGATGATGCATCTGTAACAGATGCAATTACCGGTGGAAGCTATGATGCTTCCAAAGCAGATGGTGTAACTGTAACATCCAACGGTGCACACTTCAACGGCATTTACTTAACGGGAAATACAAAATACAGTATCAATAAATCCACACTGAAAGCAGTCGGAGATGGTGGAGACGACTTCTCCGGATGGGGGGCTGCAGTGATGGCAGACGGAACAACCAACGTAGATATCAATGATACTTATATTGATACAGCAGGAACCATCCGTACCGCAATCTGGGTTGGTGATAACTCCAAGACAACTGTAAATAATTCTGTTATTTATGCACAGGAAACAAAAGATGATTATCAGACCTATACCGATCTGGTACCATCTATGATGAAACGTGTTCCGTTTGCTCTTGGTATGGAGGGAACAATCCGTGCAACAAACGTATTGGGAGCAGGTCAGGCTATTTACAATGACAGTATGATTATTTCTACCGGCTGGGGAGCACTTTCCACAGACTCCGGAACATCTCATGCACAGACCGGAACCTATGCACTGAATGTAAATAATTCCGTTTCCGGTATCGGAACCGTAGAAGTTGCACAGGCTGCAAAGAAATATACAGCAACAAAAGAAGTAAATGGTGTAACTTATGGATATACCATTGGTGGATCCGGTTATGTAACTTATGCAGATTCCGGTGTATGGAACAAATACAGTAACGTACAGTTCTACTCTCCGGATTATGTACAGATTCTGGCATCTGGTGAGTCAAGTTCTGAGTATGACAACTCCTATATGTATTCTGACCGTATTGCATTTATGACACAGCAGGCCGGTGGCGGTACACTGACATTAAAAGACAGTACTGTCGATACAAAGGATTCCCTGATGCAGATCAAATCCGGTAAAGCAAATAAAGGATACAGTCATCTGGTTGTAGATGGAACAAAAGTCAACTTTGCAGATGGTGAAGATGCATCCAAACGTACAGAAGATGGTATTCTGGTTGAGCTGGTTGAGTCTGATGATGCAGGTAACCCAGGTGTAACATCCTACACGATCAATGATGATGGTGAGAATGCCGTACCGACAGGTAAAGAAATCAACGATTCTACAGCAGAATTCAAGAATGGTACTTATACCGGTGATATCTGGAACAGTATTTATAACAACAAACAGGCTTTAGACGTATCTCTGGAAAATGCAAAACTGGAAGGAACTGTTTCCTCATCAGTAGCAACGCATGTAGATCCTGAGACAGGTGAGACAGTAGAAAACGGAACTGTCCTGAATGCCTATACAGGATCCGAAAAAGAAAACATTGCAGATTATCTGGCAGAAGAAGGTGGCACAACCGGTGATTATATGACAATCGGCAGCTTCTCTCATACAGCACACAAGACAATCAATAACCCGGTGAACCTGACTGTCGACGAGAAATCTGAATGGACCGTAACTGGCGACAGCTATCTGAACACTCTGAATCTGGCATCTGAAGACTGCATCACAGCAGCTGAGCCGGAGACTGTTTACACAACAGCTCTGACGGTAGATGACAAAGAGTATGCGTATGGAACCTATACATTTGATAATGTAACGGTTAAAGTTGAGGCAAGTGATATTGTAATTCCGGATACAGGTATTGCAGCAGAAGGCCAGACATTTACCAATATTCCATATGCGTTCTATGTAGTAAATGAAGATGGAAGCTATAATTCAGCAGCAGTCGAAGTAAATATTGTAAATACACCATCCGGTACTGTAATCTTCGGTGTTACTCCGAAGGATGGATATGAGATCGTATCTACCACAGCAGAAAATGGACAGATCGATCCGAGTACAGATTTTGCAGAGTATCCGTACGTATTAAGTTCAACCGGAAGCCCGATGGATCAGATGAAAGTTACGATCACAGTAAAATCAACAGCTGCACAGATTGCAGACGGCCTTGCAAATGAGCCGGCAGCAGATGGCAACTGGTATTATTACAAAGATGGTAAAGTTGCAACTGACGTTACAACTGTTATCAATAACAAAAACGGCTGGTGGTATGTAAAGAATGGTAAAGTTGATTTCAGCTACAACGGAATCAAAAA